>NZ_KE952666.1 GCF_000466385.1 Aneurinibacillus aneurinilyticus ATCC 12856 | reverse complement strand
TTCCACCTTATGGATAATCAACAGGCGTGATATTGCAGAATATGTTAGGGCAGTTTTTATGATTTTTTTATATGGTCTGTCTTTTTTTCCAGCGGATATACAACGTAATATAAAGAAAAAACAAGACCGGAATGCCATAAGAAACAGTATAAGTTCCCCAGCTCCACCATTCGCTCATTATCTGAAGTTGATTATAGGTGGGAATATAAACAAAAGAAGAAGCGAGTATGAGTGACAATAAAATATATGCGGGCAGTTGCCAATTTTGTTTATTACAGAGTTGTTCGATGTTATGCGTGATAATAGAGATATAAGGGATGAATACAGCTGAAAAGATGAGCAGGTAAAATGACAAAAAAATAATTTCAAATCGTTCAAGAAAAGGGAATTGGATCGGTTTCACAAGCGTAAGTGTAGGCCATACAAACTTGGTAATTTCATCTGGACTAAAGTAAAGAAAGCAGCTTAATGTAATTTGTAAATAAACAAGTAAAGTAATACCATTACCAATCACAATCCCTTTAGCTGCTGCTTGCTTGTTTTTTAGATAGGGATAAAGGATAAGTGCGATTTCAAATCCGACAAATGAAACGATAGCTGGCGATACTCCATGTAAAACAGGGAGCAGGCCCTCTTTTAATAGAGGCAGCATAAAAATGAATTCGGCATCTTTTAAGGGTGCTAATAATAAAATCGGTAGCCAAAGTGTAAAAAAAAAGACAAACTCTGCGTATCGCGCAAAAATTCGTATACCACCGCGGAAAACCATATATGCAGGAATTATAAAAAGAACAGCGATCAGGACGCTAGAAGTGTTAGATAAAATCCATATTTTAATGAATAATAATACAGAATAAAAAATAATGATGGCAGTAAATAAGGCGCTAGATATCCAGGCAATGCTCCATACCTTCACAAGCCATTTTCCCAAGTAACGGGTGAGTATGTCATATAGACTGTCTCCCGGATGTTTGGCCATGACAGCAATCATGCATAAACTTACGATTGTAGCAATAAGCCATCCGACAACAATGGAAATCCATCCATCTGTGCTTGCCACCTTTGCTAGGTCTGAAGGCAAAGTCAGGATGCTCGTTCCTAACTGCGCTGCATTAATGCCAAGAATATATTGTAAGAGTGTGATCTCATTTTTTCGTGGCTTGTTCATGTATGATTCCTGCTTTGCTTTATTTCTTTGTCGTTTATACCCATTAATATGTGAAATTGGATATAAAAATATTCATTGGATACAACACCATTTAGATGAATAGACAATAGAAAAGGCTTGATATAAGTGAATTTTTCGCATCTATATAGAATTCACGTAACGTAGTAACAAAAATTCAGGTGGTTGGAAGAATAAAGCATGATAATTAAGACTGGATATGAAAAAACCTTATCTGTATACTTGGGATAAAGAGTGGAGGAATCGCAAAGAGGTGAATGGAAATGCGTGCACGTGTAGTGAATGGTATTCATGAATTAATAGGGGAAACACCTGTCGTTAAGCTGCGTCGTCTAACTAATCCAGATGATGCGGATGTATACGTTAAGCTGGAGAAATTCAATCCGAGCGGCAGCGTGAAAGATCGGGCCGCCTACAATATGATTGTCGAAGCGGAGAGGGCGGGGCATATAAAGAAAGGTTCAACTATTATCGAGCCAACCAGTGGCAATACGGGCATTGGTCTCGCGATGAACGCGGCGGCACGCGGCTATCGCTGTATTTTAATTATGCCCGATAACATGACGAAGGAACGGATTAGTATCCTGAAAGGCTACGGCGCTGAAGTTGTACTGACCCCGGCAGAGGAAAAGATGCCGGGAGCGATTCGTAAAGCGAAGGAGCTGGCGGAAAGCATTCCAGGCAGCTTTATTCCAATGCAATTTGAAAATGAAGCGAATTCGGATATTCACCGAAAAACGACAGCACCTGAGATCCTGCGTCAAATGGAGAATCGTCTGGATGCATTTGTTGCCACGGCCGGAACGGGTGGTACAATTACAGGTACGGGAGAAGTGTTAAAAGAAAAACTTCCTGATTTAAAGGTTATCGTAGTCGAGCCAAAGGGTTCACCGGTATTGTCAGGTGGCAAGCCAGGTCCACACAAGCTGGTAGGTACAAGCCCGGGCTTTATTCCGCCTATCTTAAATCAGGAGGTATATAATGAAATTATGCAGTGTGAAGATGAGGATGCGCTGCGTACAATGCGCGAACTGGCAGCGAAAGAAGGCATCTTGGTCGGACCTTCAGCAGGTGGTGCAGTATATGCGGCACTACAGGAAGCAAAAAAACTTGGCAAAGGCAGGCGGGTACTAGCTATTGCTGCAGATTCCGGCGAACGGTACTTGAGCATGGATATTTTTTCTTAAACGATTATAAAGCACGACGTGTAGCGACTGCACGTCGTGTTTGTTTCTATGTGGCACACTTGCGGTATCGATTAATTGTATCATTAAAAATGTGTGTTTATAGAATGGAATGTTCGGGTTTAGGCGGTTTTTTGTATTTTTTTAAGTAATAATGTGGAATTTCGATGATTTTTCCGTATGTTTTTCTTCAATTACGAAAACATCTCTTTTCATTTGCGAAAATTAGGTGTAGGATAGAAACAAAGTTTGTAACTCAACTAAGGAGTGAAGAGAGATGTTAAAACAGGCACAGCGCGCCTATAATTTTAATGCGGGTCCATCGGCTTTACCGCTTGCGGTTCTGGAAAAAGCGCAAAAGGAACTCATTGATTTCAAGGGAACCGGTATGTCGGTTATGGAATTGAGCCATCGCAGCGCTGCATATGAGCAGGTACATAACCAGGCGATTGCGTCTTTAAAAGAGCTTATGAACATTCCGGAAGAGTATCACGTACTGTTTTTGCAAGGCGGCGCCAGCACGCAGTTCGCGATGGTTCCAATGAACTTCCTGCCGCAGGGAAAAAAAGCGGGCTACGTTGTAACTGGAGCATGGTCTGAAAAAGCCCTAAAAGAAGCAAAAATGTTTGGTGATACGTATACAATCGCATCAACTAAAGAGACGAACCACAATCGCATACCTAAGCTTGATGAACTGGCATATGAAGCGAATACTGCATACGTTCATGTGACATCGAACAATACGATTTTCGGTACGGAGTGGTTTACATTCCCAGATACCGGCGATCTTCCGCTTATTGCGGATATGTCGAGCGATATTTTGTCCCATCAAATCGACGCCAGCAAATTTGCGATGATTTATGCGGGCGCACAGAAGAATCTCGGCCCATCCGGCGTAACGGTTGCGATTGTACGCCCAGATATGTTGGAGCGTGCAAATGAAAATGTACCGACAATGCTTCGTTATGACACGCATGTAAAGAATAATTCATTGTACAATACACCACCGACGTTCGGTATTTATATGCTTGGCCTTGTACTTGAATGGGCTAAAGAACAGGGTGGACTTGCCAGTATCGAGAAGATGAACCGTGAAAAAGCAGCTCTTATCTACGATGTCATTGACCAAAGTGAAGGATTCTATAAAGGCCATGCGGAAAAAGACAGCCGTTCGCTTATGAATATTACATTCCGTCTTGCATCGGAAGAATTAGAGAAGGAATTCCTTGCACAAGCAAAACAGGCCGGATTTGTCGGCTTGAACGGACACCGTTCTGTAGGTGGCTGCCGTGCATCTACCTATAATGCTGTTCCATATGAGACGTGCAAAGCACTCAGTGAATTTATGATTAATTTCCAGAAAAACAATGCCTAGAACATGAGAGAAAGAAGCCTCCGATTTTCTGATAAAATATCGGAGGCTTCTTTTCTTATGGGCCGGGTGAGACAGTGTAATCGCGCAGGCTTTTTTCAATCAGGTACGCATTGCTGCGGCCCATTTCGTTGTATAATAAAGTAAAAAAGTATAGGAGGAAACCAATGGACCAAAAACAGCAATCGAACAGCGTCAGCAGGCTGCGTTCCATGCTGGCGTCCTTGTCCGCCAAAGAGAGGTTGGCGGCCTGTTATATACTAGAAAAACCGGAAGAAGTTATTCATTCCTCGATTTCCGAGCTGGCAGAGAAAAGCGGCGTAGCGGAAGCGACTATTTTTCGGCTATGCAAGCGTCTCGGCTATAAGGGATATCAGGCGTTTAAAATTGCGCTGGCTCGGGATATTGTGCGACCGATTGAAAACATTCATGAAGAAATTACAAGTGAAGATAATATGGTACATATCGCACGAAAAATTTTTTCAAGCAGTATGGAAGCGATGAAAGATACGCTTGCGCTACTGGAGAATGAACCGCTTGAGTTGGCAGTGGAATATCTGGCAAACGCCAAGAAAATCGACTTCTACGGTTCGGGTGGCTCAGGTATTATTGCATTGGATGCATATCACAAATTCATCCGGACAGGCATACAGGTCATGGCACATACAGACAGTCACCTGCAGCTTATGTCCGCCTCGCTTCTGGACAAGGACTGCGTTGCAGTCGGTATTTCGCATAGCGGTAGCAACATTGACGTAGTAAGGGCGGTTCAGGTAGCGCGCGAACGTGGAGCGAAAACGATCGGGATTAGCAGTACGATGAAATCGCCGTTGACTCGTGCGGTTGATCTTTCCCTCTACACCACCTCTCGCGAAACTTTATTTCGTTCGGAAGCGATGGCTTCCCGCCTCGTGCAGCTATCGGTTATGGATGTCCTGTACGTAGGTGTGGCGGCACGCATGCAGGGTGTTACGCTTGAAAATCTACAGAAAATCCGTGAATCAATTGCGATCAAGCGATATTGAAGGGCTTATCCGACAGCCGATCCATCGTGGTAGGGTGTAGGATAAGCCATTTTTAACGTTTTTTATGAAAAAAAATTTCATTAGTGCATTTACTTTAGAAAAAATATTTTATATAGTGAAAGAGCATCCTCATACTATCATCTAGAAAACGCTAACATCATAAAGGAGAGAGACAGCATGAATTCTTTTCTCGGGCTCAGCCACAATGCCAGCCTGCTGGTATATACGGTTGTTGCCATTATTGGCCTTATCGTGCTGATTGCTAAGTTTAAGATCAATCCGCTTGTCGCCTTGATCTTAGCTTCATTATTCATCGGTTTATGCGCAGGTATGGATCTGTCTGCCATTTTGAAAGCGTTCGAAACAGGAGTAGGCGGCGTTCTAGGGTTTATCGCCATTGTGCTTGGACTCGGAACAATGCTGGGAAAAATGATGGCCGAATCAGGGGGGGCAGAGCGTATCGCTCAGACGCTTATTCGGTTATTCGGAGAGAAGAATGTACACTGGGCGATGATGTTTGTTGCATTCATTGTAGGGATACCAGTGTTCTTCCAGGTAGGTCTAGTGCTTCTGATCCCGCTTGTTTTTACGCTGGCGAAGCATACGAATACATCGCTTCTGAAAATTGGAATTCCGCTTACCGCAGGCTTGTCTGTTGTACATGGCCTGGTGCCGCCTCATCCGGCTGCAATGCTTGCGGTCGGGATTTACGGGGCGGATGTGGGTAAAACCATCTTTTACTCATTACTCGTAGGATTGCCTACAGCCATTATCGCAGGTCCGTTGTTTGGCTCGTTTATTTCTCGGCGTATTCAATTGAGCCCATCAGAGGAGCTTGCAGCCCAGTTTAGCGAGTCACAGCATAAAGAGCTACCTGGCTTCGGCATTACGGTATTTACAATTTTACTGCCGGTTATTTTAATGCTGTGCGCGACAGTGGCGGATGTAACGCTTGCAGAAGGCAGTGCGGTACGCACGTGGATTGATTTTATCGGAAGTCCGATCGTATCTCTTCTCATCGCACTGCTATTCGCGTTCTTTTCGCTCGGTTTTGCACGCGGTTTCAGCCGTGACGACATACTTAAATTTACGAATGAGTGTCTCGGACCGACTGCTACAATCTTGATTGTTATTGGAGCAGGTGGAGGCTTCAATAAAGTATTAATTGAGAGCGGTGTTGGTGACGCGATTGCAGGCATGGCCACACAATCCCACATTTCTCCGGTATTGCTTAGCTGGTTGATTGCAGGTTTGATTCGCGTCGCGACCGGATCGGCTACTGTGGCGATGACAACAGCGGCAGGTATTGTCGCGCCGATCGCTGCCGCAATGCCGGGTGTTAATTTGGAACTTCTTGTGCTTGCGACTGGAGCCGGCTCACTTATTTTATCGCATGTTAATGATTCGGGTTTTTGGTTGATTAAAGAGTTTTTCAATATGACTGTGACGCAAACATTGAAAACATGGACGATGATGGAGACGATTCTATCCGTCTCGGCACTCATCTTCATCATGCTGCTTGATATCGTGGTATAACCTAATAGAAGACAAGGAGTAAGGAGGCAGCCCTGTGAGTACGAACTACTGCATCGGGATTGACATCGGAACAACCAGCACAAAAGCCGTGCTCTTTTCGGAAAAGGGACAGGGGTTCGCAAGGCACTCTGTGGAGTACCCGTTGCATACGCCGACCCCGTCCACAGCGGAACAAGATCCAGAAGAAATCTATAAAGCGGTACTTGAGGTTCTCAAGCAGGTCACACGCAAAAGCGGTATCGAACCTGAACGTATCGCTTTCGTTTCGTTCAGCTCCGCCATGCATAGCGTTATTGCGATGGATGGGTCACATCGTCCGTTGACCCGTTGTATTACATGGGCGGATAACCGCAGCACAAAATGGGCGGACTATATTAAAAAAGAACAAAACGGACATGAAATTTATCGGTGTACCGGCACACCGATTCATCCGATGTCGCCGCTGGCAAAAATCGTCTGGATACGGGAAGAACATCCAGAGATTTTCAAGCGTACGGCGAAGTTTATTTCCATTAAAGAATACGTATTTTATCGGCTGTTTAAGCAGTACATTGCTGATTATTCTATTGCGTCAGCGACTGGATTATTTAATCTGGAGTATCTTTCCTGGGATAAACAGGCACTCAATGTTGCGGGCATTACAAAAGAGCAATTGTCTGTGCCGGTTCCAACTACACACGCAGTACAGGGAATGGATGCATGGGCGGCGAAAGAAATCGGACTTAATCCTGATACACCATTCATTGTTGGGGCAAGTGACGGTGTACTATCCAATCTTGGAGTAGGCGCAGTAGAACCGGGAGTTGTGGCCGTTACGATCGGAACGAGCGGTGCTATCCGTACTGTTGTTGAAAAGCCGGTAACCGACCCGAAAGGACGGATTTTCTGCTATGCATTGACCGATAAGCATTGGGTTATTGGCGGTCCAGTTAACAATGGTGGCATGACATTACGCTGGGTACGGGATGAACTGGCCGCGTCTGAAATCGAAACAGCAAAACGGCTTGGCATTAGTTCATATGATGTATTGACTAAAATCGCTAGCAACGTACGCCCTGGTTGTGATGGACTCCTGTTCCATCCTTATCTTGCGGGTGAGCGTGCGCCGCTTTGGAATGCCAATGCCCGCGGATCTTTCTTTGGCTTATCGTTACATCATAAGAAAGAGCATATGATTCGTGCTGTGCTCGAAGGTGTTATTTATAACCTGTATACGGTTTTTCTCGCACTAAAAGAGCTGATTCCGATGCCAAAACAAATTCAGGCGACAGGTGGCTTTGCTCGCTCGGCGCTCTGGCGGCAGATGATGGCCGACATTTTTGATCAAGATGTGTATGTACCGGAAGATTATGAAAGCTCCTGCCTTGGAGCGATGGTGCTCGGTTTATACGCGCTCGGTCGAACGGATTCGCTCGAAGTTGTATCGGAGATGGTGGGGGCGACCCATCATCATACGCCGAACCCGGAACATGTTGCCGTATATGCGGAATTGCTGCCAATTTATTTGCGTATCATGCGTAAACTTGAAGATGAGTACGAAAGCATTGCCGAGTTTCAGCGCAAGGCGTTGGGATAATAGTGAAAAATATGCAGAAGGAGTGATAGTTAATGAAAGTAGGATTAATTGGGCTTGGGAAAATGGGATACAACTTGGCACTTAATATGCTGGATAAGAAATACGAAGTTGTAGCATATGACACAATAAGCGAGCAAGTCAAAAAAATTACGGAAGAGGGGGCACAAGGCGTTAACTCTTTGTCAGCGCTCATACAAAACCTGGAGACGCCAAGAACAGTTATTATGCTTGTTCCGGCGGGCAACATTACTGGTCAAGTTGTGGATGAGCTATCTGGTTTGCTGGAAAAAGGCGATATTTTGGTTGATGCAGGGAATTCTAACTACAAAGACACACTGCTTCGTTACACACAGCTCAAGGAAAAGGGAATTTATTTTGTAGACTGCGGCACAAGCGGAGGAACAGAAGGTGCGCGGCATGGTGTATGCACGATGGTGGGCGGCGATGCAGAAGCGCTGGAGCGTGTTGCTCCGCTGTTTGAGAAGATTTCCATTCCGGACGGATTTCTCAAAGCCGGTGCTGCCGGTAGCGGCCATTTCTTGAAAATGGTTCATAACGGCATTGAATACGGAATGATGCAGGCCATTGGCGAAGGGTTCGAAATCCTCGATAAGAGTCAATTTGATTATAATTATGAAGCCGTTGCCCGTGTCTGGAACAACGGTTCCGTAATTCGCAGCTGGCTAATGGAATTGATGCAGAGCGCGTTCTCGAAACAGCCAAACCTCGAACATATTAAGGGCGTTATGAATTCGTCCGGAGAAGGAGTTTGGACGGTGGAAACCGCGATGGAGCTACAGGCCAACGCACCGGTTATCGCCATGTCACAATTTATGCGTTTCCGTTCACTTGAAGATGATACGTTCCATGGTAAAGTTGTTGCCGCATTGCGTAATGAATTTGGCGGTCATGCGATTGTAAGTAAATAGTAAAAAAGATATCGGATGTTTACCCGGTGACAAAAGCCTGCATTTGATTTACAGTAGTACTATCAAATACAGGCTTTTCGTATGTCATAAAAGATAGATGCATTCATACGCATCAAAATGATTAAAAGGCAGAGGTGAGAGAGTGAATACTTCGTATGCAGCACAAAAAGATGGTGTGTTTCCTTCCGTTTGCTCACTGGATTGCCCGGATATGTGCGGGTTGCTCGTTCATAAAAAAGACGGAAAAATCACTAAAGTTACAGGTAATCCCGAACATCCCGTGACCCAGGGCGCCATTTGTAATAAGGTGCGCAATATGACGGCGCGTATTTATGATCCGAAGCGTCTTACATACCCGATGAAGCGTGTGGGTGCAAAAGGAGAAGGCAAGTTCGAGCGTATTACATGGGAAGAGGCAATCGGAACGATTGCGGAGAAATGGAAAAAACTGATTGCCGAACACGGAGCCGAGAGCATTTTACCATATAGCTTTTATGGAAATATGGGAATTTTGAATGCAGAAGGAATGGACCGCCGCTTTTTTCATCGTTTAGGCGCCAGCCAGCTTGAGCGGACCATTTGCACCGCTGCTGGAACGATCGGGTATGCATATACGATGGGAGGTAGCTACGGTACGGATCCGGAAGAGACAACCGAAACAAAACTATTCATCTTCTGGGGCTGTAATGCAGTCAGTACCAATATGCATCAGGTTACATTAGCAGAGAAGGCACGTAAGAAAGGTGCACAGGTTGTTGTTATTGATGTGCATAAAAATCAGACAGGTCGCTGGGCCGATTGGTTTATTCCGATTCTGCCTGGAACAGATACGGCGCTTGCGCTCGGTTTGATGCATGTTCTATTTGCGGAGAATATGATTGATGAGACGTTTCTCGCCGACCATACTTTTGGCCATGAAGAATTGCGCGAGCATGTCAAACAATATGATCCCGCCAGCGTATCGTCGATTACGGGTGTGCCTGTCGAAGATATTTATAAGCTAGCACGAATGTACGGTACGGCTTCGCCTTCGTTTATTCGCATTGGCAATGGACCGCAACATCATGATAACGGAGGCATGTTTGTGCGTACGGTAGCTTGTTTGCCTGCGTTGACCGGACAGTGGCATGTCCGTGGCGGTGGTGCAATTAAAGGCAATAGCGGCTATTCAGCGGTTAACTTTCAGGCACTGCAACGGCCTGATTTGCTGAAGAACCATACGCGCTCGATTAATATGAACCAAATTGGCGAGGCACTGACAGAGCTTACTCCACCGATTTATTCGCTGTTTGTCTACAATAGCAATCCGCTTGTTGTTGCACCAAATGGAAATAAAGTGAGAGACGGGTTCGCGCGTGAAGATGTATTTACCGTCGTACATGATTTATTTTTGACAGAAACGGCACGTTACGCAGATATAATACTTCCGGCTACGTCTGCGTTTGAGAATCTGGATTTGTACACGTCTTACTGGCACTATTATGTGAATTTGCATCAGCCTGTAATAGAGAAGTACGGTGAAAGTAAGTCGAATGTAGAGGTATTTCGGCTGCTGTCAGAGGCGATGGGCTTCACGGAACAGGCGCTCAAGGATACCGAAGAAGAGATGATTCGCCAGATGCTTGACGATTCAGTGAATCCTTATTTGAATGGTATTACGTACGAAAAATTGCTTGAGACGCCTTATGTGAAGATTGACCGCAGCAAAAAGCCTGTATTTCCGGGTGCGCTGCCCACACCGAGCGGAAAAATTGAGCTGTATTCGGAACGGATGGAGAAAGAGGGCTTACAGCCATTGCCGACATATGAACCGATTCGGGAGGAAGAAACGTTCCCGCTTCTATTCGTGTCTGCGCCGAATCATAACTTTTTGAACTCGACATTTTCCAACAATGAGGTGCATGTGAGGCTGGAAAAAACTCCACGTCTGCATCTTCATCCAGAGGAAGCGCGTAAGCGTGGGATTGAAAATGGCGAAAAAGTACGGGTTTATAATCGACGTGGAGAGTGTGAATTGACCGCGTCTGTTGGTGAGAATGTGCTACCAGGTGTGGCTGTTAGCCAAGGGTTATGGGCGGAGTCCCCGGGAACGAAGCAGCTTGTTAATGTACTGACACCAAGTCGCCTGGCAGATATGGGCGGCGGGGCTACATTCTTCTCGGCCCGGGTAGAAGTAGAGAAATTATCTTAATAGGATGTTGCTTTTTATTTTGGAAAAGTCCTTGTACAGTAAGGGCTTTTCTTTTTATACTTACGAGTGTTCTTTTTGCAGCGTCAGCTTGCATGTTGGGCAAAACATGGCTATAAGTATCCAGCGTCATTTGAATCTTGCTGTGTCCTAACCGTTCAGAGACGACTTTATTTAAAAATGATGGAGGCAAATCTAAGAAAAGCAGCGATTTTGAACCCTAAGATTAATCCTTGGCTCGAAACTGCAATTCAATTTGCATTAAGGGTTAGACCAAATGGAGAGTGGGATTATAAGGTTGCAATTGGTTGGAATAAAACGAGAACGGTTATAGTAAGCGGGAAAAAATATTATATTGATGGTGAAGATATCGGGAATATTCATTACGGATATGTTGGAAGATACTTGTTTGATGGTACCACATTGCTAAAAGCTGGTGGCGTGGTTCAAAGATTACAAGGCAGATCTAAACCAGAATGGTTTGCAACATACTATGATGACCCTAAAGATTATGCTGCTGTAAGCAGAGGGATAAACTGGTATAACTCGGGTATTTTTAAATAAAAACAGTTATTTTCTTGATGTTAAAAATGACGGCGGGGGAAATATAGTGAAAAAGACAAATAAAATACTGCTATATAGTGGCGTATTTGCTCTTTGTATTATTCTAATCGCCGCATTTAATTACAAAAAAATAGCTTATTATTTTGCTTTTGAAAGTACATTTTTCATACAAAAAGGGAAGTTAGTAAATGAAATTAAATCGCCAGACAAGACATACACAGCTATGGTATATTGGGATGAATCCGATGGTGCGCTTAGGGTTGATGCTAAAAAAAATATACTCCAAAATCGGATGATCTATTGGAGTTGGCATGAAACTCAAACTGATGTAAAGTGGATTGATAATTATAAAATAATTATCAATGGAAAAACGTTAGATGTTCGTAAAGACAAATACGACAAAAGGACAGATAAATAAAAATAAAATAAAAAGGGGCTGACTCCATAGCCATCAAGTTAAGAACAGGATATAAAAAGACAAAAAAAGGACCATCCTTATTCAGTATGAATCTG
>NZ_KE952665.1:14672-101287 GCF_000466385.1 Aneurinibacillus aneurinilyticus ATCC 12856 | reverse complement strand
TTTCTTCCACCTTATGGATAATCAACAGGTGTGAGGAAAAATAAAAAACAGGAATCGCTTTTGAAAAGCGATTCCTGCCATACGTCTGCCTTATATTTATGCTAGTGCTTCATCAGTTCCTTAACCTCATCCGCCGAAGGCAAGGCTGAAATCGCCCCACGTTTCATCGTGGTCAGTGCACCGACCGCATTTGCGAAATGCAGCATATTTTCTAATTCGCCATCCGGCAGCATTGTCAATGCTTCAGGCTTTATGCCTGCCCCGGCAAGCCGATGCAGAAAGCCTCCAACAAAACCATCCCCTGCACCGGTCGCATCAACCGCCCGCACAGCAAAACCAGGAAGCCGCTTTACCGTACCGTTCGGTCGTACGTAAGCGCAGCCGTCCTTACCCAACGTAACGAGCAATAAGCGGATACCCTGAGTGAAAAACCAGGAAGCACCGGCGATAATATCAGTCTGTCCGGTCAAAAATATCAATTCTTCTTCGCTTACTTTTACAATATCCGCAAACGGTACATGTGTTAGAATCGCTTCCTTAGCTGCTGGCGCACCTCCTGGCCACAAAGGCAAGCGCAGGTTCGGATCATAGCTTACAAGCATTCCTCTTTCCCCTGCCAGCCGGGCTGCTTTTACCGTCGCGCTCCGTGCCGGCTCTGCAATTAATGAAATCGAGCCGTAATGAAAAACTCCCCCTTCAGCTAGTGCCTCCTCTGTAATTTCCTCCTTTGTAAGCAACATGTCCGCCGAAGGATCACGGTAAAAAAGAAAGTCTCGCTCGCCATCTTCTTTCAAGGACACGAATGCAAGCGCTGTCTTCGCTTTGTCCGTTCGATATATCCTTCCTGTATCCACGCCTGCATCTGCCAGTGTGCCAATGAGAAAATCACCGAACGGATCGGCCCCCACTTTCCCGAGGAAGCGGGAGGCTCCACCCAGGCGGGCAACGGCGGCGGCCACATTAGCAGGCGCACCGCCTGGCGCTTTCTTAAACGATGGTACGTCTTCAAGCGCCTGCCCGTTTGCCTCAGGCACAAAATCGATTAGCACCTCTCCGAGCGTAATGACAGTACCCATTGCGCCTCCTTTTGTTTATTCCAATCCAACGGGCCAATAAACTCCCGCTTTACTTGTGCTACGTGTGGAATGATGAAACCCGTTGATGGAAGTTTTGTTCTACAAGCCCGCGTTCACATGTGCAGCTGTCTCTACTTCTGCTACATTGATACGAGGGAACAAAATTTTCGTATTGCGTGCAATAATGTTCCCTCCCTTATCGCGCAGCTCGCCTTCGATGCGATATACATCCTCTGTCAGCGGCAAATCAAGTATCGCCTGATCAAAACAGCGGGAGGAATCCGGTGCGATTAATGGTGCAAGCACAGCACGCTCCTCTATCACCGTATTGTCCAATGCAAGCAATCGGTACGAAATCTCATGCCCTTCCAGTTCGTGTCGGTAGTCGTTGACAATCCATGCTTCCATTGTAATACGCAAGACATCCTTCAGTCGTTCTACATGACCGGCGAAAGATAATTGCAGCGGTGCAAATGCATGAACGACAGCGTAGTAGGCTTTTTTCGGACGGCGATAATAATCGACAATAGCCCAGTCGATTGCAGGCCACGTATTAACAAAGTGAAACTGCATGATTCCATTCACATTATTATATTTCTTACGTCGCAACGCCTCTGTATGCTCCTTATAGAACTGCACCTGATACTCCTGTGTACGCTCCACCAGTTCGCCTAATGTCGTCGGATATTCCCCCATCATCTTGGCATAAATATTATTCTGGAAACCTCGCATACGCCATGTTTCCATGTCCAGTGGCCAAAGCTTTTCCTCTACGATGAACTTCTTCAACGACTCTTCATCAGGCAGCGATTGCGTTCCATATTCCGTAATAAACATAGGGTTATAAAATTCAGCGTCCGTAATCTTGCCCCAATACCAGCCAACCCAGTTGACACTTAGATGATTTGGTACGTATTTGGCGAACTCCTCCCATGTTGCAAAGAACGCTGGTAACTCTCCTTGATCGATGAGTACCGAATTTTTGTGGATGGGCCGCGTTACATCGATTGATTTTACGGTTTCCATCAGCACATTGTCGAGCTTATTGTAATCATGCAAACGCGATTCACTGTGACAGCACCAGAGCACGATGGATGGGTGATTATATAGCATCTCAACGTACCTTCGCGCCACATTTGCTGCACGGGTAATAAATTCACCATCTGAGCGGTATCCCCACTGGAACGGTAAATCCTGAAAAATCATAATTCCTTTCTCATCACATAAACGGTAAAAATCAGGTTTTTCCGCATGTGCGAACAGACGCGTCATATTCATGTATGCATCGAGCATCATTTGTATATCTTGCTCATACTGTGAAGCTGTCATAAGTGAAAGGAATTGATCAGATAAATAATTGTTTCCTTTAATGAAAATCCGCTCGCCATTCAGCCTGAATTGCCATTTCTTATCACGTGTGATTTCACGGATGCCGAACACTTCACTCGACGAATCGATGACAGTACCATCTATTTTCATTTCCACAATCGCCGTATATAAGTGAGGATTCCCCAGATCCCAACTCCACCAGAGCGCAGGATTCTGTACAGTAAGACGTGTGGTATGATTGAGAATTCCCGGTCGCAGAAATGCTGATGACACCTGAGAAATATCTTCTCTTCCCTCTTTCGGAAAATTATACGGTGTCAGCTCTACTCTCAGCTCGATATCCTGCTCCTGGCCCGTCTCATTGTGTATTTCTATATCAACATATACGTTTGCTTTCGTATATTCATCGCGTAAGTGCGGTGTGATGCGTAAACGTCCGATATGGACAATCGGCTTTGCTATTAGCGCCACATCCTTCCAGATACCGCCCGGATTTACGAGCGGATTCGGATAATGGGCACTAGCCGCCGATGGTACTTCCGGACAATCGGATAGCCCTTCCTGGCGTACCGGCAAACAATCCCAATGATATAAACCACCTTTGGCAATTTCTTTTCGTTCCGGCTTCTTATCGACAACTGACATTACTTTTACGATAAGTTCGTTTTCCGTTCCAAAACGAAGGAAACCGGTTACAGAAAATGTAAACGGATCGAAATCTCCCTCATGCGCGCCCAGGTATACTCCATTGAGCCATACTTCGGAGAAATAGTCCACTCCCCCGAAATGCAGATGATAGCCGACATTCTCCTGCTTGTTCGGTGCAAGAAATTTCTTCCTGTACCACATTGCACCCTGATGCTGTTCAAACCCGGCCTTTTGCCAATGGGAAGGCACAATAATCTCCTGCCACGGATGCGTCTCAGGCGCGTATACGATTTTATTTTCGATGCCATTTTCCAATATATTCTCTTTATCGGGCAGGCATTGCCATACCCCTTGTAAGCTCCATTCCTGGTGCATGTAGGACCACCTCTACCCTATACAAATACGTTATACTTTTGCTTCCGGTGACCGACAATTACTATAATTTTTATCTATAGTAGCCTAACTTTAAATCTTTTCCGATAAAGCGTCAATGGAATTTCTATGATTTATACTATGATAATTATTTAACGTGCATGAAACGCTATTTTTCCTCTGCATAACGTAAGAACAACCTCATGCTCCTTGTCCAATACGACAAGATCAGCATCCTTACCCTGAGCGATACTTCCTTTGCTCGCAAATAATCCGAGCTGTTTAGCCGGGTTTACAGCTGTCATATGGACAATGTCTTCGAGCGTGCACCCGCTAAAGCGCATAGCATTGGTAGCTGCATCCTTCATCTTAACGATACTGCCAGCGAGCGTGCCATCTGCAAGCAAAGCACGCCCGTTTTGTACGATCACTTCCTGTCCGCCTAGCTCATACGTTCCTTCACCAAGACACTTGGCTCGCATTGCATCCGTGATTAATATCAATCCGCTCCGTCCTTTTTGCTGGTAGACAAGTTTAACCATTTCAGGATGAACATGCATGCCGTCCACTATAAGTTCAGCGAGCAATTCGGGATGAAGCAGGGCGGCACCGACAACGCCCGGTTCGCGGTGATGCAAACCGCGCATACCGTTAAACAGATGCGTTACATGCTTCAAACCGCAGCGAACCCCTTCTGCCACTTCTGCGTACGTCGCATCAGAATGTCCGATAGAAGCTACTACATCACACTGTGCCAAATGCGATACGAATTCCATGCCGCCCGGCAATTCAGGAGCTACAGTAACAAGCCGAATCGCCCCGGCTGCAATCCGCTGCCATTTCTCGAATAAAACGATATCCGGGTTAATCATCTTATCCACGGGTTGAGCACCCGCCCGCCTGGGCGATAAAAACGGTCCTTCCAAATGCACACCCAATATTTCCGCTTCTCCTGGTCCGTTCGCCCGCTTGCGATAGTCGGCGACATTTACTAATGCACGCTCAATCTGCTCTACTTCTTGCGTCATTGTTGTGGCGAGAAAGCTTGTCGTCCCTTCGTGTGGCAACCATTTTGCCATCGTCCGCACCGCCTCAGGAGTGGCATCCATCGTATCTGCTCCGTTCGCACCATGAATATGCAAATCAATCATACCCGGAAGAAGCGCATACGAATCCGGAAAGGAAAAGAGCTGATCGTATCCGTCCGTATCCTTAAGATCAGCCATCTGCCCAATTTCAAGGATTTTTCCATTTTGGATCGTCACATATCCCTCATTTATTGTCCCTTTCTCCGCATAGACTCGGATTCCGGTAATTAGCATACTTTCCGTCGCCATACATCCGTCCTCCTTTTTCCGTTTTATATAGGATGATCAACGGCTGCATTATAATTCCCTCTATAGCCTGGAGCAAAAAAACAGCCTTGTACAATCGGCTGCTTTTTGTGTCGTTATTCCTTTAGTGAATGTCCTTCTTCTTGAAATTTCCGCCTTTTACATTGTTAATCGCACCAACTGCCAGAAATGCTGCTTCATCAATATCTTCAATAATCGATTTCAGCTTCGCTTCTTCCAGGCGGGTAATAACGCAGAAAATTACTTTTTTATCATCACCTGTATATGCACCTTCCCCGTTCAGGTAGGTGACGCCGCGTCCCAGACGGGCAAGCAGCGCATCGCCGATTTCCCGGTGCTTCTCACTAATAATCCAGACAGAACGTGATTCATCGAGCCCCTGGATGGTAACATCAATCATTTTGAATGCAATGAAGTATGCTATCAGCGAATACATCGCCCGATCCCAGCCAAAAATGAAACCTGCACTGCCAAGAATGAAAATATTGAAAAACATAACCGTCTCTCCTACCGAAAAAGGAAGCCGTTTATTAAACACAATAGCAATAATCTCAGTGCCGTCAAGCGAACCTCCATAACGGATAACCATTCCTACTCCAATCCCAAGGATAATTCCACCAAATACCGCAGCTAGCAACGGATCCTCTGTTAGTTCCGGTACAGGGTGAAGAACGGATGTGACGATAGACATAACGGTAACACCAAGCAATGTAGAGATTGCGAATGTTTTTCCAATCTGTTTATAACCGAGAATAAGAAAAGGAAGATTGAGAATAAACAGAAAAATACCGAGTTTCAGTCCGGTTAAGTGAGAAAGAATAATGGAGATACCTACAATCCCTCCATCAATAATTTGGTTGGGAACCAGAAAAATTTCAAGTCCAACCCCCATCAGACTTGAACCTAAAATAATAAACAATGCCCGCCTCACGATTTTAGCCTTTGTAAGCTTTTTATGGGCTACTTTATACTCTTGCACATATTCCAACAACCATCGCCCCTTTATTTTCTAGTACTGTTGTTACTATCTTATTTTATTATAGCAGATATGGTTTATGATGTGCCGTGCATGCAAAAATTTACCTTGGGCATCCCTACAAGGTTTGCATCGGGAAAAAGAAGAAAAGCCCGGTATACAAACACCGGGCTGCTTTATTATAAAATCGAAATTGTTATATAAGTGCACAATACAAACATTATACAAGAACGGCTGACACATCCGAAGATTTCAGTCCGCTAGTGACATTCTCAGGTAATTTATTTGCGATTTCTTCTCCGATTTTAATAGAAGCTGTTGCTGCCGGAGACGGGGCATTACACACATGGAGCGAGCTTTTACCTGGGAAGATAGCGAAGTCATCCACCATGTTTCCGTTATCCATGAGAGCCTGTGCCCGCACGCCTGCATGAGTCGGAACGATATCTTTTTCCGTAAGCTCCGGAATCAGGCGTTGCAGGCTGTGCAGAAATGCCTGCTTGCTGAAGGAGCGTACCATTTCCTTCATGCCCTCTTTCATATTTGGCATCGCCATTTTCCAGAAGCCTGGATACGTTAATACCTCTAGCAAGTCTTTTATATTGATATCCGATTTTGTGTATCCTTCACGTTTAAAGGCCAGTACCGCATTCGGACCCGCGTGAACTTCCCCATTAATCATGCGGGTAAAGTGGACGCCAAGAAACGGAAAGTCCGGGTTCGGCACCGGATAGATTAGATGTTTGACAAGATGACGCTTATCCGGGGCAAGCTCATAGTATTCGCCTCGGAATGGCACGATTTTCATACCTGTCTGCATACCAGCCATTTTTGCTACGCGATCGCTATGCAGCCCGGCACAGTTAATCAGGAAACGGGCTTTTATCGTACCACGGTTCGTTTCAATCGTAACCCCCTGTGCTTCCTCGGCAATATTCTCTACTTTCGTACTGAGACGAATATCCCCGCCACCCTCTTCAATAATTCGGGCAAACGTTCTGGAAACACCTTTATAGTCGGCAATTCCACAGCTCGGGACACGAATTGCTCCAAGACCTGCCACATGCGGCTCAATTTCTTTAAGCTCTTCTGGTCCAATTTTTTGCACATCCAATTCGTTCTGCAAGCCGCGCTCATATAAACTTTCCATTAATGGAAGCTCTTCTTGTTCCGTCGCAACAATGACTTTCCCGCATACATCGTATGCAACGCCATGCTCTTCACAGAATCGCACCATCGCTGCATTGCCTTCCCTTGCAAAGCGAGCCTTATAGCTGCCTGGTTTATAGTAAATTCCGGAGTGGATTACGCCGCTGTTATGGCCAGTTTGATGGTGGGCCCAATCTTTTTCCTTCTCTATCATAACAATTTTTGCGCCCGGATACCGCTTCGTCAATGCCATTCCTGTTGATAACCCTACAATTCCTCCGCCAACTATCGCAAAATCATACATGCTGTCTTCCTCCTCTAATCCATCTATGGGATATTGTGCTATGATTTTTATTTGAATGCCATCTAAGGCAGGTCTTCAAAAGAAGTACCTGCCTAAACTATCCAGCTATATGTTGTTTTTATTATACACGAGAGAAGCAGCCACGTTGACGCATAAGTTCACGATGCAGTTCCGGGTGTTTCTCGAATGCCGCACGGCCGTGCATCCAGAAGGTATTGTTCAGGATTACCAAATCTCCGATCGGAAGCTTCAGCGCATGAGTGGCCGGAGAATTCTCTAGAGATTCGGACATTTCTTTCAAATATATAGCTTGCTCAATCGTTTCCGGGTATGCAAATTGGTCAATGAAGCAAATGCACGGCTTATTATTAATATCAAAAAACGTTTCACGTTGTACGGTTTGTTGTACGTTTTTGCTCGGCGGTGCTTTGTATGTGATTTTAGTCGAAGCGAGCGGATGATTGCTGAACTTATCCAAATCTTCCCAATCATCAAGATGAAGCAGGCGAGATTCGCCGCCGACCGCATTTTTCTCATCCATTTTCATCATCAGCAGCCAGTCTGTCGGCTCATCGACGAACGTACCATCAGTATGCAACGTGAATAAACGATATGCCTGACGCAGGTATGAATCACTATTATCCGTATCGTTTACTGTGAAGCGGGCATAGAAGGTACCAGTCATTGCATCGAAGTTTGGAATGCCGATAAGGTGTGTCAACGCTGTCGCAAACTTAACGAATTCTCCTCTATCTTCTGTTTGACCTTGTACACCAATCGTAAAGCCGCCTGTTTCACGTTCGATTACAATGTTTCGGATGTTCTGCATAAACGATTCACCAAATAGCTCACGGAACCGGTGCGATAATATTTGACGGGAATACGGAACATATTGCAGGGATTGTTCACTTTCTTCTTTGCAGCTAGCAAAGAATTGTTGGAGCAGCTCGTTGTTCAATTGAATATGGTACATTCTTTTATGCTGCGGATGCGGCATAATTTCATAGCCTGGTTGCTTTGTTACATACTTCATTTCCACTTTTGTTTCTGTTGCTGTTGCCATGCTTGGTTCCTCCTCCATCTTTCCATTATTATTTGTTTTGGTTATGTGTGAGGAATCCGACCGGGGTGGAGGTCGGACCCTCCTTGCGCCTCATGCAATTCGAGAGACCGTTCGATTCGTTTCCCGTATAAAACAAAAAGCCAGTTATACTTCCCCCTCAAATCATACAGGGTAGATAGTACAACTGGCTCTTATTTACGAAACGGCTTCGATTGCTCGAAGAGCAGTAAATTAGACAGTTTGAAGTTATACAATTTGTTAGTAACTTAGTAAGAATCACAGGCAAGTATAAACCGGAATGCGAGAAGGGAAACTTCTCTGCTAGGTTCTAAAGTTTGCTACTGTGTTTACATTTTTATCATATATCAACACAGGAAAGTTGTCAACATTTTTTTTATTTTGATTATACTATCTTTTTCGTTCGCTTTTCTTCCACTGCTGAAGACGTTCGCTTTTTACGGTAGAATACAAAGTAGGAACCGATAACAAGAACGGTAATCAGTGAAGTAAGATAGAATTGCAAACGCATATCATCAATAAAAGCTTGTGCAATGAAAATGCCTATCAAAGCTAAAATAGTCAAATATGTTAAATAAGGAAATAACCACATTTTCACCTTTAGTTTCTCAGGATTTTCTTTTTCAATTCGTCTCCGCATACGTATATGTGAAACGGCAATAAATATATACACAAGCATGGAAACGCCGCCCGAGCTATTTGCTAAGAAGACAAACATTTTATCAGGAGATATAAATTTGAACATAGCACAAATATAAGCAAAGGATGTGCTTGCCAATACTGCCCAAATCGGTATCCCTCTCTTATTCACCTGTAAAAAAATACGAGGCGCCTCTTGTTTTTGTGCAAGAGAATATATCATACGCGAACTTGTATATAGTCCTGAATTCAAAACGGAAAGTAATGAGATGAAAACAACGACATTCATAACCTGACCTGCAGCTGGCAGACCTGCCATATCAAATACACTTGCATATGGAGCTTTCAGCAAGTCATGGGCATCCCACGGCAACACAGTAACCAGTACAGCAACTGAGCCGATAAAGAATACAAGAATACGCCAAACCACACTATTTATTGCTCTAACAACATTCTTCTCCGGATTATCTGATTCCCCCGCCGCAATAGCCGCGACTTC
Organism: Aneurinibacillus aneurinilyticus ATCC 12856; assembly: GCF_000466385.1. GTDB lineage: Bacteria > Bacillota > Bacilli > Aneurinibacillales > Aneurinibacillaceae > Aneurinibacillus > Aneurinibacillus aneurinilyticus. Next base: position 91,859 of record NZ_KE952665.1, on the reverse strand, counting down.
ACTTCCTACTAAAGAAAATGTGATAAAGACAACACTAAGGAGAACAGGAAGAAACCCTTGTGGGAAGAAACCTCCGTTTCCAGTAATATTAGAGAGTCCCGGTGCTTCGATACCTGGCATAACACCTAGAACCATTAATACTCCCACACCCAGAAAAGCAACAATCGCTACTACCTTAATAAAAGCCAACCAATATTCAAACTCTCCATATGTTTTGACTGAATAAATATTTGTAACCGTCATCAAAATAGTTAATGATAAACTCCCCACCCACACAGGTATAGCAGGAATCCAATCATGAATAATGGCTCCTACCAGCGTAGCTTCAATCGCGACGATGATAACCCAGTTAAACCAGTATAACCAGCCAATCGTATATCCGGCCCACGGTCCAATCGCTTGATGTGCATATGTGGAAAAAGAACCGCTATCAGGATTCAACACAGCCATCTCGCCAAGCATACGCATTACCAAAACTACCATTAAGCCACCAAGGACATAAGATAGCAGGGCAGCAGGTCCTGTCGATTGAATAATAGCGCCGCTCCCTACAAATAAGCCGGCACCGATAACCCCACCAATAGAAATCATTGTTACGTGCCTGGTTTTCAGGTCTTTGTGCAGTTTCTGCTCTTGATAAGCCAAAAATTCCACCCCTTTGCGAATAATAAACATGCTTTCCTCGTTATTTCAGAGGTGACTATCTTCAAAAACACCAGCTTCTGGCATGATAACAACAGAATAATCTATCAACAAAAAAGCAAATTAAACTGAATTTTTAGTCTATTGTTTGAAATTTTCCGCAAAGGAAAGCGGAAAACCATATATATACAGTTATAGATGCCCTGATGTCAGCCTTGCAAATATGCATGTTATTTTTGAATATACAGCAAATACTGATTATGCAAATCACGGAGAGCAGCCATCAGCGCATTTTGGGCTTTCCCCTGATAAAAGTCCATAATGCGCCGGCTGAGATCCTCGATTCCATCCTGCAGGCTACAGCCGCGCAGCAACTGGCCGATGAAATCTCGGCCATGATCCGTTGCCAGCGTGCAAGAAGCTTCCAGAATGACATGGTATTTCGCGTCCGCCTCTACGGTAATCGTCAATGTATCAAATATGCTGCGCGCCGCCATTCCCTGAGGCAGACGGGCGTGACCCGCAATAAAATACGTCTTGCCTGTAAACATTCCTACAACACCACTTTCCAGGAGATTTTTCTTCTCCTGATCATATCCCTCCGTTTTTGACATTGTCAATTTTTTGTCACGGAGCGATGCTGTTACATGCGATCCATATATACCGTCTTAACCTGTGTATAGAATTCGATAGCTGTCTTGCCCTGCTCACGGGAACCTGTGCTTGAATTCTTGCAGCCGCCGAACGGCACCTGCGGCTCCGCCCCTGCTGTTTCAGAATTTACGTGTACAATCCCGGCTTCGATATCATCAATAAAGCGTTGAGCAAGCGTTAGGTTATTCGTACAAATCGAAGAACTTAAGCCATATTCGGTATCGTTAGCCATATTGATTGCTTCTTCATAATTTTTCACTTTAAACAGTGCAATAACCGGTCCGAAAATCTCCTCTCTCGCAATACGTGCATCACGAGATACATCTCCAAATATGGTCGGTTGTACATAAAATCCGGCCGCAAGCGCCTCATCTGCCGGTGCTTCGCCACCGCAAAGAAGAGTAGCTTCTTGCTTACCGGCCTCGATCATTTCCAACACACCATCACGCTGCGCTTTAGATGCCGCCGGACCCATAAATACATCGCCATCGAGCGGGTTTCCTACTTTCAATTCCTTGGTCCGCTCGACAAGTCGGTTGCTGAACGCTTCATAAATTCCTTCTTCAACAATAACCCGGCTCGTCGCGGTACATTTTTGCCCTGTGGACTTAAATGCGCCATTCACTGCAATTTCGACTGCTTTTTCCACATCTGCATCAGCCAGCACGATGAGCGGATTTTTGCCCCCCATCTCCAACTGCACTTTTTTACCTTTGGCTGTCGCCTGCTCCTGAATTTGAAGACCGACCTGATTCGAGCCGGTGAACGATATTGCTTTAATATCTGAATTCTCTACAATTTCTGCACCGACCACAGAACCTCTGCCGAACACACAGTTTACAACACCCGCCGGAATACCTGCTTCATCGAACGCTTTCATTACATGGTATACGGATTTCGGAGTAATATCGGCAGGCTTAATCACTACTGTATTACCATAGATTAATGCCGGGGCCATTTTCCAAACAGGAATAGCAATCGGGAAGTTCCATGGTGTAATCAACCCGATAGGACCTACCGGTACACGCGTAGTATATAGGAATGTTTCCGCATTGGCGGAAGGAATCACATCCCCAAGCGGCTGACGAGCTTCTGCCGCATAATACTCCAGGATGCTGATGGCACGCTGTGTCTCCCCTATGCCCTCGGCTAGCGTTTTTCCTTCTTCAAGCGTCAAATCCCGGCCCACTTCCTGCAGATTGGCTTTCAAAATATCAGCCGCTTTCTGCAAATATGCTGCACGCTGCTGAAACGATAATCTCTTCCATGCAGGAAACGCTTTTTTCGCTGCCGCCACCGCTTCACGTGCATCTTCTACTGTACTTACTGGAAATTCGCCCAACGCGTCTTCTTGATTGTGCGGATTCCGGTTCAAAGTATATTCGCCATTGGAAGGCTCTTTCCATTGCCCGTTAATATAGTTGTTATAACGCATCGCACTCTCTCCTATCTTATCTTATTTCGAAGCGCTCACAATCGCCTGCTCCAAAATGTGCAGACCTTTATCTAATTGTTCATCCGTAATAACAAGCGGTGGAAGGAAACGCAGTACGTTGCTGGAAAGGCCTGCACTCAGACCGATGAGTCCATTGCTCCAGCACTCGCTAACCACTTTGGAGGTTGCATCTTTTGCCGGTTCCTTCGTCATGCGATCAGTAACCAATTCCATGGCAACCATCGCGCCCAGCCCACGTACGTCTCCGATGATGTCGTATTTTTCCTGCCAGCTGCGGAACGTATCCAGCATGCGTGTACCAATAACCTGTGCACGCTCCGTTAAATTCTCTTCTTCGATAACATCAAGTACAGCCAAACCTGCAGCACATGCTACCGGGCTTCCAGAGAACGTACCGCCAAGCTGACCTGGTCCCGGTACATCCATTAATTCAGCACGGCCTGTAATAGCACTAAGCGGCATACCTGCAGCAATGGATTTGGATAATGTCGTAATGTCGGCAGCTACACCAAAGTTTTCCATCGCAAACAGCTTTCCTGTACGGGCAAATCCGGTTTGAATTTCATCGGCAATCATAATGATTCCGTACTTATCGCAAATACGACGTACACCCTGTACGAATTCAGCTGAAGGTACGATGAATCCGCCTTCGCCCTGTACTGGCTCCATAATGATGGCAGCTATATTATCCGGCGACACTTCTCCGAGGAAGAATTGTTCAAAATGGTTCAAAATTTGCTCGTCCAACTCTTCTGGCAGCATGCCTTGCGGTGCACGGTAATAATAAGGATAAGGCAATTTATATGTTTCCGGTGCAAACGGACCAAAGCCATGTTTGTACGGATTTACTTTGCTTGTTAAGGACATAGTCATCAGTGTACGACCATGATATGCACGTTCAAAGGAGACAACAGCACTGCGACCGGTTACTTTGCGTGCAATTTTCACGGCATTTTCTACCGCTTCCGCTCCACTGTTCGCAAACATTGTTTTCTTTTTAAAATCGCCTGGCGTTTTCTCGTTTAACTTCTCTGCAAGCTCGATATAGCTTTCGTATGGCATCACATGGAAACAGCTATGAATCGAAGAAGCGGTCTGCTCTTGTATTGCCTTCACCACTTTCGGATGACAGTGGCCGATGTTTTGCATGCCGATACCGCCAGCGAAGTCAATAATTTCATTGCCGTCCACATCGATAACAATAGCACCCTGTGCTGATTGTATATATAGTGGAGTCACATGGTACGGACCCACTGCTACTGCATCCTGACGGCGTGCGTGAAGTTCCACTGATTTTTGACCTGGCATCATTTTTGTATTCGTTGTCATATGCTCTCTCCCTTTCCTGTTCCTAAGTATTTGTTCAGCTTGCGAACTACCGTAGACTGGTTGACCTTCAGCACCTCTGCGCAGCGATACGTGTTCTCGTATTTTTCATATGCCATGGAAAGGAGCTGCTTTTCCACTTCTTCCACCGCCTGTTTCAGGGGACATAGCCCTTTTACTTTTACTGCAGGCGCGGTACGGTATCCGTCCCCATCTTTGACAATGCCTCTGGGAAGATGATGAGGTAAAACCTGATTTCCCTCACTCGTCACGATGAGACGCTCTACCATATTCTCCAACTCGCGCACATTGCCGGGCCAATCATATGCGGTTAATAATTCGATCGTATCCTCGTGGAAGTTCTTTACAAGTCCGTACTTTTTGGCAAAACGGGCTGCAAAGTGCTGAATAAGAGCCGGAATCTCTTCTTGACGCTGCCTGAGCGGAGGTACGGAAATCGGAATGACGTGCAGCCGATAAAATAAATCCTCCCGGAAGCGTCCTTCCACAATTCGTTTTCGCAAATCCTGGTTTGTCGCTGCAATAATTCTCGTATTTACGGTTATTAACTGATTGCCGCCCAATCTGCGGAATGTGTTGTCCTGCAGGAATTGCAGGAGCTTTACCTGTACATTGACCGGCACTTCTCCAATTTCATCAAGAAATACCGTGCCTCCATCCGCAATTTCAAGCACACCTTTCTTAGCGGTGTTCGCTCCCGTAAACGCTCCTTTCTCATAACCGAACAATTCCGATTCGATAAGCGTCTCTGGAAGGGCTCCGCAATTAATGTGCACAAAATTTTTATCGCGACGATGGCTGCTGCGATGCACGCGCTGGGCAATCATACCTTTTCCGACACCGGACTCCCCGATAATAAGGATGGTAGAATCCACGTGTGCCATTCGCTCGGCCAATTGGTAAATCTGCTGCATCTCGGGGGAGAGTACAACCATGTCCGGCTGTACCTCCTCTTTGTTCTGTTTCAGCTTCTCAAGCTCTATCCGGTATGCATCCAGTAAGCTTTCCGTCGTTTCCAACCGTTGGCGAAGCAATTCTACCTCTTCATACTCACGCGAGTTAAAGATAATGCGGTGAATGCTGCCATCCGGATTACATACCGGGTTACCGATAACATACAGCTTTTTGCCGTTGGCAGTGACTTGTATACCCGATACCTTGGTCCGCCTCTCGATGATTTCTGGCGTCAAACTTGGCGTAAATCCGCCTAGTTCTGCAAGATCCGTCGTCTTCATCCCGAGGAGCTCTTCCACCGTTTTCCCGTACAACTGCTCGCTTTTCGGACCGGCGCGTAGAATTCGCCCTTCGCCGTCCGTAACCAGAATTTCGTCAAACGACGTGTCAAAAATATTTTCCAACTCAAAATACTGGTCATCCCGCCGCAAAACAAGGACATCCGCTGTATGAATACCACCTTCAATATACCGCTTCCATTCTCCACGCAGAGAAAAGGAAGGCGTTCTAATCTGCGTCTCCCAGTACTCTTGTCCAATGCGACGGAACGATTCATACGAAGAAAAAATAAGAGGCAAAACATCAGAGAGGTGCTTCCGTATAATATCGCTTTCTTTAAACAAAAACCAATTTTCCAGCTCACCCTGCCAACCTGTTACGTATCCTTCCGATGACAGAACAAGCATGCCATATGGCATCTGGTTCCACAGCTTAGTAAAATCAGGCACTGTATATGAGTCCAACGTCTTCACCCTCTTCTTCGCCTCCCTCCTTTTTTTCCTTCGCCTTATTTACATAGCAAGTACTATGCCAAAATTAAAAACTTTATTTATAAGGAATAATCAGAACAGGAGGAGAATATTTAATGCAAGTATGCATCCTCCTTATATTCTAATATACTGAAAAATGATAATCCATATATTATTTTAAACATTTTTATCTATTAATGCATTTAAGCATCAATTTAATGCGATTTAACATTAAAATGTGAAGAAATACCGCCTAATCATGTAAAAACATGTCGAATTAACATAAAAAATTTAAAATTTTTCACATAAAGGGGGGTGATTATCCAGTATGATCCAGAGTAGATCGTCACCATATCGCGCCCCAAACGGGCGTCGGTTCGTCTCCCGCACAGAAGCGTAGAGGGCGTCGGTTCGTCTCCCGCACGGAAGCGTAGAAGTCCGCTTTTTGCCCCCAGCCAGGCGGGACCGCAAAGCGGCCGTGTCTCTTCCTCGTGAGAAAGACGAGGGAACACGCCGACGCGTGCACCTTCTTTCTTCCACCTTATAGATAATCAACAGGTGTGTTATGATATAAAGAAAAAACCCTTTATTATCCAACACTTTTTTATAATGCGATAAAACATCATAAGATGCGTATATGCATTAAAAGCGCAAACTTATGAGTTTTCGTTTTAATGGAGGAAACTTTGATGATAGAATAAAAAGAAAACGGAAGGATGAGTACGATGTCACATGATCCGAATTGTATTTTCTGCAAAATCATAAAAGGGGAAATTCCTTCATCCAAAGTATACGAGAATGAACATGTAGTAGCTTTTCTCGATATTAGTCAGGTAACAAAAGGACATACGCTAGTCATACCGAAGATCCATAAGCGGGATATTTTCGAGCTTACACCGGAGATAGCATCCAATTTATTCGCCTGCGTACCGAAAATCGCTAACGCTATTAAAAAGCAATTCAACGTAGACGGTGTGAATCTGCTAAATAACAGTGGCAAAGTAGCCGGTCAAACCGTGTTCCACTATCACCTGCATATTCTGCCGCGCTATGGCAGGGAAGACGGCTTCCATCCAACATTTGTAGAACATAACGACCAGTATACACCAAGTGATTTACAACAAATCGCCTCCCACATCGCCGCAGGCATCGAATCGTGAATACATAGCTATCTAAACATAAAAAGGCGAAGCCAATCATTGGCTTCGCCCTTCTTCATGAAATATATTATACGGAGCGACTTAACACCCGTGGAAATATCCGGTCATTTTTAATCAAATCTTCATACGTCTCTCTCTCTACCGCCACTTCAGCACGTCCTTCCTTAACGAATACGACTGCTGGACGGCGAATTCGATTGTAATTATTAGCCATCGAATAACCGTATGCGCCCGTACAGGAAACACCGAGAATATCACCAGGATTCGCTTCAGGCAGTACGTAATCCCAGATAAGCATATCTCCAGACTCACAACATTTACCTGCAATCGATACTTTATCAACCGCTTTTTCTCCGGCGCGATTAGCAAGCATAGCTTCATACTTTGCCTGATACAAGGCTGGTCGAATATTATCGGACATTCCTCCGTCAACTGCTACATATTTGCGGATACCGGGAATGTCTTTTACAGAACCGACTGTATAAAGCGTCGTACCTGCGTCGCCGACAATACTTCTCCCCGGTTCAATCCAGATTTCAGGCAGTGGGTAGGATGTAGCGGCAAACTGCCGACGTACCTCTGCAGTAATTACTTTTACATATTCGCCTACCGGTAACGGATCATCTTCTTCCGTATAACGAATACCGAAGCCACCGCCCAGATTCAGCACTTCCACCTCGTATTTCGTCTCGGCACGCACCTGTTCAAGAAAAGCGCCCAGTACTTCCACCGCACCGACAAAGCCGGTCGTGTCAAAGATTTGTGAACCGATATGGGAGTGAATGCCGAGCAGCTTATAGAATGGTTTATCCAATGCCACTTTGACTGCTTGCAATGCTTGACCACTGGCTACGCCGAAGCCAAACTTGGAATCATCCTGACCGGTGGAAATATAATCATGTGTATGCGCTTCAATCCCAGGAGTTAAACGCAGAAGAATCGGTACGATTCTATCTTTTTTATGTGCTAGGTCATGCAATAGCTCCAATTCAAAAAAGTTATCTACGACAAAGCAACCAATTCCGGCGTCAAGCGCCATCTCCAGCTCTTCCTCTGTCTTGTTATTGCCGTGAAAATGGATACGCTCCGCAGGAAAACCAGCCTTAAGTGCCGTATAAAGCTCACCTGCTGATACAACATCAAGTGACATCTGTTCTTCCATTACCAACTGACACATTGCCATACACATGAACGCCTTGCTTGCGTATGCAACCTGAAACCGAAACCCGCTCGCTTCAAACGCCTTCACATATGCCTGGCATTTTTCACGTATCAGTTCTTCATCATATACATATAGCGGCGTTTCGTATGCACGGACCAAATCGGTCGTATCGCATCCGCCAATTTCCAGGTGGCCTTTTTCATTTACTCTGCTCGTTCCATGTAAAAACACTCCGCTTCCTCCTCATTGCTACTCTATATGCGATTTGATCTATCGACATCCTTTAGTGATCGGAAATAAGAAAAAGAAGCGATCAACTGGACTCGATGGTCAAGATGCAGGATATTTTTCACCTTTTACTCCTAAATATTTCTGCCCCCAAACCAGAAAAGCATGTCGATTTATCAAGACAGCTGTACATATAAATATCTTATACAGTACCATATCTTACAAAAAGATGACAACTACGCATTTTAGCTATTTTTCCAATTTCGTGAATTTTTTAAGGAATAACCGTTTTTACGTAAAATAAACTGCACCGCCGCCATTGTTACGGGGCATCCAACGCATGTCTCGTCTCTCCCCTTCATTTTTCCAATATCGCCGATCCCCACAATGACGGGAATATGCAGCATGTTCAGCACATCTACCGTGTCTCCTATAATATATGCCTCACTACCGGCCTCCACGAACCCATTTTTATTGACTGGCCGGTTGACTTTACGTCCGTAGCGATCAATACATACATCTACCTTCACCCCAAGCGCCCCTTTAGTCTTGGACGCTACCGCAATAGCTCCCAGCACATGAATGTCCGGATGTGTGGCAACATAGTATAATGCTTCTTCCCCTTTGCCCATCTGCGTATCGCCGTTATCGTCAAACATAACAAGAACAGGATCATGCTGAGCTTTCTTAATCAGTGCGACAATTCGCTCCCCCGTTAGCGGGGTGGGGTTGCCGGATGAGCGGGAAATACAGCGTCCTCCGATACGGCGTGCGACCTCCTCTACCGTACCACGTGCAGCCGCGTCCCCATCCGTAATCATAATAATGTTACGCTTTAGCCGTTTTTGGTTTTCCATCGGTTATCCCTTCGGTCTAAAAATCAGCGAGGCAAAAAAGCTAAAGACAATTGCGGCTGAAATCCCCGCACTCGGCACCTCGAAAATGCCTGTAATCAATCCGATTAACCCGTCCCGCTCCGCCTCCTGCCATGCCCCATGATATAGGGCGTGACCAAAGCTTGTAATCGGTACGGTCGCACCTGCCCCGGCGAAATCAATGAGCGGATCATACAATCCAAGCCCATCCAGTATCGCACCGCTTGCCACAAGAATGCTCATCACATGTGCAGGCGTTAATTTTACAAAATCGAGCAGCACTTGACCGATAACACAAATCGCACCACCGACAAGAAAAGCGATCATTACTTGCCCCATTTCTTATTCCTCCTTCGCTTCCAGCGCCACTGCATGTGCAATACAAGGAATACTTTCTCCCTGCTGGTAGCTAACCGGACTGAAAAGCGCTCCGGTTGCACAAATAAGCGCACGTTTAATGCTGCCATCCCTCAAACGGTTCATAATATAGCTGTAAGTGACCACAGCACTTGATGCACAGCCGCTGCCACCTGAGAAAACCTGTTGATCCGGACCATAAATCATCAATCCACAATCGTTATATACCGGCGTCATATCAAACGATAAACCTCTCATTTCATCTTTCAGAATCGCATATCCCACCTTGCCTAAATCTCCCGTTACGATTATGTCATAATCAGAAGGCAACCGATCCGTATCATGGAAATGCGTGGACAGCGTATCGGCAGCAGCAGGCGCCATTGCACTGCCCATATCAAAAGGGTCTTTAATCCCCATGTCGACTACTTTACCGATGGTGGCATGGGTGATGCAGGGACCTGAACCGCCGCGTCCAACGACTACCGCCCCCGCACCGGTCACTGTCCACTGTGCATAATCCGGTTTCTGTCCCCCGTATTCCGTCGGATAGCGGAATTGTTTTTCTGCAGTACAATTATGACTGCTGCAGGTGGCTACCACATAAGAAGCGTATCCCGCATCAACAAGAGCCGAGCCAACCGAAAGCGTCTCCATTGATGTAGAGCAGGCGCCGAACATGCCAAGAAGCGGAATGTTAAGCTGACTGGCCGTAAAATTGGAGGAAATCGTCTGATTCAGCAGATCACCAGCAAGCACGATGTCAATCTCGCTTTCCAGCAAGTTACTTTTCTTCACAGCTGTCTGTACAGCCTGATACATCATGTAGCGTTCCGCTTTCTCCCAGGAAGCCTGCCCAGCATACATATCTGGGTAAATATGATCGAACTCAGCACCTAGTGGCCCTTCTCCCTCAAGAGGACCGACTGCCACTGCGCTCCCCTGCACACGAACATCATTTGCAAACTTCCATGTTTGGCGACCGTATTGATGCTGCGCCTTCATCCCGTTCCCTCCTTTACACTTTAATAATGATCCACTTAATTAACGAGACGACCAGCGCAGCAACCACTCCATATACAATGACGCCACCGGCCAACTTAAACATGTTGCCTCCCACACCAAGCACCAATCCTTCCGCCCGATGCTCGATAGCGGCAGATGACATGGAATTTGCAAATCCTGTAACCGGTACAGCCGAACCGGCTCCAGCAAACTGTCCCAACTTATCATAAATACCAAGACCTGTGAACAGTACCGCAAGAAAAATAAGCGTAGCTACTGTCGGGTTACCTGCCGTTTCTTTTGTAAAGCCAAAAACACGAATATAAAAATCAGATACAAGCTGTCCAAAGGCACAGATAGCGCCGCCAACAAGAAATGCCTTGACGATATTTGTCAAATATGGCGGCTTTGGCTTGTATTTGGCTGCACGCTCACTATACTCTTTTTGTGCTTTGGCAAGCCGATTCTGTTTTCTCGTATTAACAGAAGAAGCCATAGCTAATTCTTTCCTTTCGCTTTATTTAATAAAAACCAGCCAATGAAATAAAGAACCGACGATTTTACCGAGTGCCAGTGCTAAGATAAAAAACTGAAGATAATCGTCTACTTGTATCCGCTTAGCAAGAATCGGAATCACATTTAGCACCTCGGTCAGTGCTGCAGCAAGAAATCCGACAAAAATCCCCATGAATATACCGATAAGGCTAAGTACGATAGACGGTAAATATAGCGGGGATGAAAAAAAGTCGAAGATCATAAAAGCTAAAACGCCAAGCACGACTGACCACTGGTAATAAAGTAAATATTTTTCCGTTTTTGTAATTTGGACAAACCTCGGAATTACATCAAGGACAGTAATAAGCGCTACAATGCCTCCCCCTACAATGACCCCTCCGCTTAAGCCAATCAGAGCAAGAAACAATTGGGTTATCATTCCTTTTTCGCTCCGGTCGCCTCATTTGCCAACACATAGTCATCCACATTTTGCTGATAAAGAAACATCTCAAGCTCCAATGGACTGGGTTCTTCATTAAATCGTTTGCGGAACAGGTGATTAAAAAACAAAATCATACCGGCACCAACACCGAAGGAGTACGGAATTTGGATAATTAACGGGTGTGAATTTTTCTTCCCTGTAATCAATTCATAAATCCGCTCATGTACCTCAGGCATACTAACATCCGTGTGGAAATTCATAATGGCGAGGCCAGAGCCAATGAATAATACAATCCAGACGAATAGAACGAGCAACATGCTGATTTTCTTCCGGGGTGTCAACACTTCGACAATCATACGCTCGGCTCCAATATTATGGACGAGAAGTGTTGGATGCTTATGCTGCAGAGCTTCAATTACCTGAATAATATCGACAACATAACGATTGCCGTCTTGTGGACGAAGCGTATGCAGTGCAGTATCCTGAATGGCTGTTTCAGAAGGACTGTTCGTCACCAGTTCGGCTACATGCCGAATGCGCACTGTCTCACCTGGGTGTGTTTGGATTTTTTCTTTTAATTTCACATACGCGTGGGTTGGGTCAGCCATACGCCATCCCTCCTTACACCTCCTATTATCCCTCCATCCTAAAAGCAGTATGCAAGACGGGCATAAGGGCAAAAAAACATATGCAGATATGAAAAAAGCAGACCGGGAGTTACCTCTCGATCTGCTCTTTCATTAGCTTTAGAATTTTCTTTTCGAGCCGCGATACCTGAACCTGCGAGATGCCGAGACGCTCGGCGACTTCAGATTGAGTCTGATCCTTATAATACCGCAAATATACGATAAGTTGTTCTCGCTCCGACAACTTGCCAATCGCTTCCTTTAGCGCAATTTTGTCGAACCATTTATCATCGTCCTTATCCGAAATCTGATCCATCAAGGTAATCGGATCCCCGTCATTCTCAAAAACAGTCTCATGAATGGACGATGGTGCGCGGTTTGCCTCCTGGGCGTAGATAACTTCCTCCGGAGTAATTTCAAGCGCTTCGGCGACCTCTTTCACCGTTGGTAACCTCCCCAGTTCTTTGGAGAGTTCATCCTTCACCCTCCGGACTTTATGGGCGATTTCCTTAAGCGAGCGACTCACTTTTACCGTGCCGTCATCACGTAGAAAGCGCTGGATTTCTCCAATAATCATCGGTACCGCATAGGTAGAGAATTTAACATCGAAGCTTAAATCAAATTTATCAATCGCTTTGAGCAATCCGATGCAGCCGATTTGAAATAAATCGTCCGCCTCATACCCCCGGTTCAAAAAACGCTGTACAACCGACCATACCAGACGAATGTTGCTGTTCACCAATGTATCTCGTGCTGTCGTATCTCCCGCCTGACTTTTGGCAAGCAATTCCTTTACTTCCTTATTGGATAGGTAAGCATGGTTGGCATTCCTTACATTGGTCTCCATCGGCATGTCCCCTAATTACATAACGCTTCATTCTTAGTCAGCTTTTTGACAAGCCGGATTCTTGTACCCCGGCCGATTTCCGTTTCTATTTCCAGTGTATCCATGAAGTTCTCCATAATCGTAAAGCCCATACCGGAACGCTCCAATTCCGGTTTCGTCGTAAAGAGCGGTTGCCTCGCTTCTTCGAGGTCAGCAATACCAATGCCGTGATCCGCCACAGTAATCTCAATATTGGCTGCAGTATATGTTGTTTCGATGATAACCGTACCGCTCTCATCTTCTTCGTACCCATGAATAATCGCATTGGTGACTGCTTCGGAGACAACTGTCTTGATCTCCTCCACCTCTTCAAGCGTTATATCAAGACGGGATAAAAAAGAAGCAACCGCAATACGGGCAAAACCTTCGTTTTCACTACGAGCGGCAAATTCCAGGCGCATAAAATTATTATCAGTTTTCGGCTTCATTTACGCCACCCCCAATACAAGGAGCGCTTCCTGTTCGGACTCCTTGATTTTCAGAATCTTGAACAGACCGGACAACTCAAACAAACGATAAATGACCGGATTTATGGAGCACACAACCATATCACCACCACGTGCCGCAATCTGCTTGTATCTGCCCAGAATCACTCCCAGACCGGAGCTATCCATAAAGTGCAGATTCGCCATGCTCAATAAAATGTGTTGCACCTGATTCTCTGCCAGATGCTTCTCCATTTCAGTACGCAACATGTCCGCCGTGTGATGATCTAATTCGCCTTCCAACCTTACAATCAATACATAATTCACCGTTTCCATATCCACTCGTAAACTCACGCGGGGCCACTCCTTCGCTTCGTGATACAGGAAAATTCTACAATGCCTTCAGCGATTCCTGCCCTCCGACAAAACTAGAAAAAAACCGGGAAAATATGGCACAGTTCTCCCTTTCCCGATTTTTCATCAAATTTAGCCGCCGAACATTTTACGTGTCGAGCGTTTAAACAATTCCCACCATCCAGCTTTTTCTACGCTATTGGCTGCGACTAAATCAACACTACTTACCGTTTTCCCATCTTTTTTAATCAGCACTTCGCCAATTTTGACACCTTTTGTAATCGGCGCTTTCAAATCGGCTTTCAAGTTAATTTCTTTCTGATACTGATCCGCTTTTTCACCTTTTTTCACTAGCATACTGAAGCGATACGGCACCACAATATTAACCGTTTCCTGTTTGCCTTTTTCGATCGGTACAGTCTTTATCACCTGGTTTTCTTTGTAAAGCGGCTGGCTATCGTACTGATTGAATGCATAATCCATCATCGAAGCAACTTCCTGATTCCTGGTCTTCGAATCTGGAGCGCCCATTACTACAGCAATGACACGCATATTTCCGCGCTTGGCAGTCGCGGTTAAACAGTACTTCGCTTCTGACGTATACCCCGTTTTCAGTCCATCAGCCCCGGTATAGAAGCGAACAAGACGATTCGTATTGACCAACCAGAACGGTTTTTTCGAGTTTTTACGCAAATAATCCTGATATAGGCCTGTATATTTAGTAATACCCTCATGCTTCAATAGCTCACGCGACATCAATGCAATATCGTGTGCCGAGGATACATGTCCTGACACCGGTAACCCATTCGTGTTCAGGAATGTCGTATCGTTCATTCCTAATTGTTTGGCTCGCGCATTCATTTTATCGATGAATGCCTTTTCCGTCCCCGCAATATGTTCTGCCATTGCTACAGAAGCATCGTTTCCAGAGGCAAGCGCGATGCCTTTCAACATATCCTCAACAGACATTTCTTCACCCGGCTCCAGAAAAATCTGCGAACCTCCCATCGAAGCGGCATATTCGCTCGTTCTCACTTTATCCGTAAGCTTGATTTCACCCTTATCCAGCGCTTCCATGATAAGAAGCATGGTCATAACCTTGGTAATGCTGGCAGGCGGCAGCGCCTTGTGTCCATTTTTCTCATATAAAATTGTACCTGTATCCCGATCAATTAAAACAGCCGATACAGCATTTGGAGCCAGATCCGCATCCCCTTGCTGTTCCTGCTTCTGATCGGTGGCCGATTTCGCTTTTTCCTGGGCAGAGGCAAATCCGCCCAAGGACGGTATCATCAAGGATAAGCATAGCAGTACAATAGGCAACTTCTTCATTCACAGGTCCCTCCAAATCAAGATAGTACCTATTGTCGCCATAAGGCTTGGAATTATATACCTATGTACAAAAATATAACCGCTTTGCTTAAGTGCACATATGAAATGCAAACATTTACTTTGCACCTCAATTTGTGTAAAGTTTAGTTATAACATTTTAAATTTTGTACTGATTCAGTAAGAATACCAGAACATACTTTGCAAAAGCAGGGGGAATGAGAAGCTTATGAGTTATGAGATAGAAGTCACATTGGCAGAAAACAAAAAAACCAAACCAAATGCAAACGAATTAGCTTTCGGAACTTGTTTTACGGATCATATGTTTATGATGGATTATACGCTGGAAGCAGGATGGCATCATCCGAGAATCGTACCGTATGCACCAATATCACTGGACCCCGCCGCCGTCGTCTTCCACTATGGACAAGCTGTATTTGAGGGCATGAAAGCCTATCGGACAAAAGAAGACAAAATTCTCCTGTTCCGTCCAGAAAAAAATATGGAAAGACTTAATCTATCTAATGAAAGATTAAGTATTCCACCCGTTGACGAAACATTTCTTGTTGAGGCTATCAAAAAATTGGTCAGTATAGAAAAAGACTGGGTACCGGCAGATGAAGGAACATCTTTATATATTCGACCGTTCATCATTGCAACAGAACCTTATCTGGGCGTCCGTCCTGCCCATACGTACACATTCATCGTCATCCTTTCGCCGGTTGGCGCCTATTATGCGGAAGGCATTAACCCTGTCAGTATTTATGTGGAGAATAACTATGTCCGCGCTGTAAAAGGCGGTACAGGACATACAAAAACATCAGGCAACTATGCGGCAAGCTTCAAAGCGCAGGAAGAAGCGCAAAAACAAGGCTGTGCCCAGGTACTCTGGCTCGATGGCGTTGAAAAAACGTACATAGAAGAAGTCGGCAGCATGAACGTATTTTTTAAAGTGAATGGAGAAGTATGGACACCCGCACTGAATGGAAGTATCTTGGCTGGGGTGACAAGGGATTCTGTTATTCAATTACTGGAGGAATGGAACATTCCTGTTAAAGAAAAAAGAATTTCAATAGAAGAACTGTACGCCGCATATACCGAGGGTACGCTTGAAGAAGCGTTCGGTACCGGAACTGCGGCAGTGATTTCTCCAATCGGTAATTTGAAATGGAACGACAAAAATCTAGTTATTAATGGCGGCGAGTCAGGTTCATTATCTATGAAAATCTACGATACAATCTGCGGCATTCAAACAGGAGAAAAAGAAGATCCATTCGGCTGGACCGTAGAGGCAGAATAGCTAAGAAAGCAGAGGGCATCGCTGCCACTCTGCTTTCTTTTAGCGTATCTTTCTGACATCCGCCCCCATAATGTCTTTATTATAAAGGTGACAGGCGACAAAATGGTCAGGTTTTACCTCCTGCCATACCGGATCGATTTTTGTGCATGACTCCATAGCATACGGACAGCGCGTCCGGAAATGGCAACCGCTCGGCGGGTTCATCGGGCTTGGCACGTCGCCCTTTAGTACAATACGCTGACGTTTCCTCTCCACCTCTGGATCTGGAATCGGTATCGCGGAAAGAAGCGCCTCCGTATAAGGGTGAAGCGGATTCGCATACAGCTCTTCGCTTTCAGAAAGCTCTGCGATTTTGCCTAGATACATGACCGCCACCCGATCGCTAATATGTTTTACCATCGACAAATCATGGGCGATGAATAAATACGTCAGTTCCATCTTATCCTGAAGATCACTCAACAGATTTATCACTTGCGCCTGAATGGATACGTCCAATGCGGAAATCGGTTCATCGCACACAATGAATTTCGGCTCAACTGCCAGTGCACGTGCAATGCCAATCCGCTGCCGTTGCCCCCCGGAAAACTCGTGCGGAAACCGGTTGATATGCTCCGGCTTCAAGCCGACAAGCGTGAGCAACTCCTGAATACGTGCTTTGCGCTTTGCACCGCTTGCCAGCTTATGCAAATCGATTGCCTCCCCAATAATCTCCCCGATCGTCATCCTTGGATTCAGTGAAGCATACGGATCCTGGAAAATCATCTGCATGTCACGACGAAGCTTCTTCAATTCACGTGTACTCGCCTTGTGCACATTTTTATCTTCAAACAATACTTCGCCCTCAGTCGCATCATATAGACGAAGAATCGTCCGGCCCATTGTCGATTTTCCGCAACCGGATTCTCCTACGATACCAAGCGTTTCACCGACTTTGATATCAAACGTTACATCGCTTACAGCTTTTACTGTCCCACCGCTTGTATGAAAGTATTTTTTTAGATTACGCACCTGAAGCAATGTGTCTTGTTTTTTGTCTTTTTTTGCCGGAGCCTCTCTCAGTGTCAATTTCATTGTGCAAACCCCTCCTTCCGGTTGCTTGCCAGCGGATGGTGCAGCCAACAGGCCGCCTGATGATTCCCACCCATTTCTTCAAGTTCTGGCTTGTGGCTACGGCATACTTCCATCGCGTATTCACAGCGAGCAAAAAACGGACAGCCGACGGGCGGATGCAGCAAGTCTGGAGGGGTACCAATAATCGGTGCAAGCGGTTCGTTTCTCCTCATATCAAGCCGCGGTACCGATTTGAGAAGCCCTTTCGTATACGGATGCTGTGGCTGGTAGAAGATTTGATCCACTGTACCCGTTTCTGCTACTTCGCCGGCGTACATAACAACGACGCGATCGCACATATCGGCCACAACGCCAAGATCGTGCGTAATGATAATAATCGATGTTCCTGTTTTCGCCTGTAGTTCTTTCATCAATTCGAGAATTTGCGCCTGAATCGTTACATCCAGCGCCGTCGTCGGCTCATCGGCGATTAATAGTTTGGGACGGCAGGCGAGCGCAATGGCAATCATGGCACGCTGGCGCATTCCACCTGAGAATTCGTGCGGATATTGGTTGGCCCGCTTATCCGGCTGTGGAATCCCTACCATTTTAAGTAGTTCAATTGCCTGTTTATGCGCCTCACCAGCAGACATTCCTTGATGCTTTATGAGACTCTCCGTAATCTGCCGACCGGTTTTCATCGTCGGATTCAGCGATGTCATCGGATCCTGAAAAATCATTCCGATATCGTTTCCCCGGATTTTCTGCATCTCTTTTTCACTTTTTTTCAATAAATCCTGACCGCTAAAAAGGATGCTGCCCTGCTTATATTGCGTAGGTGGCTGTGGTAATAGCTTCATAATGGATTGGGCCGTGACACTTTTACCGCAACCGGATTCGCCCACAATCCCTACCGTTTCGCCTTTTTTCACCTCGAAGTTTATACCCCGTACAGCTTTGACCTCGCCCGCGTACGTATGGAACGAGATGTGCAAATCGCGTACTTCCAATATATTTTCCATAGGTTATTCACCCTTTGCTTTTCAGGTTATTTGCGCATTCTCGGATCGAGTGCATCGCGCATACCATCGCCCAGTACATTGAAGGCGAACATCGTAAGTGAGATAAAGAAACCCGGAATGAACAATTGATACACATTTCCAATCAGTAGACTTACCAGCGCATCGTTAGCCATCGTTCCCCAGCTCGCACGAGGCGCCGGAATGCCAAGCCCGAGAAAGCTCAATGTCGCTTCCGCGAAAATCGCAGTCGGAACAGTCAGCGTGACATTTACAAGAATGGGTCCCATTGTATTCGGGATGATATGCTTCATTAGAATCCACTTCGTATCAGCGCCAAGCGCGGTTGCCGCATGCACATATTCCTGCTCCTTCAATTGCAGAACCTGACCGCGTACAAGACGAGCCATCGGAATCCAGCCTGTTATCGTCATCGCAATAATAATGGTCAGCAAGCCCGGCCCCATTACGACCATTAGCAGAATAACCATCAATAAATAAGGGATACCATACAATACCTCGGCGATGCGCATCATAATATTATCTACACGACCGCCTTTCAAGCCGGAGATACCACCGTATATAACGCCGAGCACAAAATCAATAAATGCAGCTGCTACCCCGATGAATAAGGAAATGCGAGCACCAAACCAAATTCTAGTAAACATATCACGACCCGAAGAATCGGTACCGAACCAGTGTTCCGCGCTCGGCTGTAGATTTTTGGATGTGAAATCTTGCTTATAGTACGTATACCCACTAATCATCGGACCAATAATCGCCATCAGAACAAGAAGAATAATGACCACAAGGCCGACCATGGCCAGCTTATTCATTCGTAGACGACGCCATACATCTGCCCAGTAGGAGATGCTTGGACGCCCGATCGTTTCCGCATCTTTAAAGTTGTCCGTTACAGGACGGAACATATCAGCGGTCAGTCGAGTTTCAGGCTGCATTACTTACTCCCCCCTGCAACTTTGATACGCGGATCAATCCAAGTGTACATAACGTCCACCAGGAAAATAAGAAAAATAAGAATCGCGCTATAAAAAACTGTGGAACCCAGAATAACCGGATAATCGCGGTTAAAGATGCCCTTTACAAACATTTCGCCCATGCCTGGAATTCCAAAGATATGTTCAATAACAAAACTTCCTGTGACAAGGTTTGCAGTAATAATGCCAAGTACAGTGACGACCGGCAGAATTGCGTTGCGCAGCGTATGTCTAATAATAACAACATTGCGTGCCAAGCCCTTAGCTTTAGCGGTTTTAATATAATCCTGGCTAAGCACCTCAAGCATGCTGGAGCGCATGAGACGCGCGATAAATGCCATCGGCATCGCTGCCAATGCCAGAGAAGGCAGAATCGTATGTTTCCATGTTCCCCATGTCGCCGCAGGCAGCCAGCCCCATTCAACGGCTACATAGTTGATAAAAACAGTAGCAAGAATAAAGTTCGGTACAGAAATGCCAATAATCGCTAAAATCATAGATAAATAATCAGGAAAACGGTTATGGTAAAGCGCAGCGATAACGCCTAAAATGATACCAAGCGTTACGCCGATAAGTAATGCCTGCAGTCCAAGATGCAGGGAAACCGGAAAGCCTTCCGAAATATAATCGTTTACTGTAATGGTGCTTGATTTCAATGATGGACCAAAATCCAGAGCAAGCAGCGACTTGAGGTACAACCAATACTGAACATACAATGGCTGGTCCAGATTATAGTATTTCATTAAATTCTCAAACACGCCGGGAGGCATATTACCCTCCTTAGCGAACGGGTTGCCGGGAATCAGATGCATCAAACTAAAAGTGAGCGTTACAACCACCCAAAGAGTTAAGAGGGCCCAGCCCAAGCGCTGTAAAGTATACCGTAACAACGTATACCCTCCATTCTATTTTTACTTGAAAAATGGGGAACGCCCGGAAAACCTAAGCATTCCCCTGAATTTAGACGTTACTGCTTCTCTTTATTCTTCTTATCCTTCTCATCAACAAACTTTGCATACTTCAGTACCGGGTACTCATCCGGCGGAGTGAATACACCTGTAACATTCTCTTTTAATGTATAAGCTTTTGTATAGAAGTAAATCGGCAGAATCGGCATGTCTTTCATAATAATGTCTTCGGCTTTATGCATCGCTGCCATACGCACTTCTGCGTTGCTGGACTTCTTTGCTTGATTTACTTCTGCATCGTATGCCTGGCTCTTCCAGCCGGTATCATTCTGCGTACTTACACTCGTGAACATGTCTACAAACGTCATCGGGTCGATAAAGTCCGCAATCCATCCTGCACGAGCTACATCGTAATCAAGCTTGTGCTCGCGATCGATTTTCACCTGGAACTCTACGTTTTCAATTCCGACATCCACGCCGAGGTTGTTACGCCACATCTCCTGAATCGCTTCGGCAATACGCTTATGAAGATCATTGTTGTTATACATAATGTTGAATTTCGGCATTTTGTCCATGCCTTCTTCTTTCAGCCCTTCAGCAAGCAGCTTCTTCGCTTCTGTAACATCTTCCTTGAAATAATCCCCGCCTACCTGGCGGAAGTCATCCTTGCCGTTTGCGTCTTTCGAACCTTCAGCAACAAGCGCAAATGCAGGTTTCTGTCCACCCTGTGCAATGCTTTCTGTAATCGTCTTACGGTCGATGGCCATTGTCAATGCTTTACGAACTTTTACATTTGTAAACGGTTTCTTTTGAGTATTGAAGCGATAGAAGTAGGTGGCGTATTCTGGAACGATTTTAAAGTCCGGTGCGTTTTGCGCTTTCAATTGACCCACAACATCACCAGGCAGCGGATACGAGAGATCCAACTGGCCGGAGCGGTACATTTGCCATGCCGTATTTTCGGACTCTACCATCGTCCAGTCGATGCCTGCAAGCTTAATGCGGTCTTTTTCAAAATAATTTTCGTTTTTGACCATCTTCATGCTGTCTTTATGCTTCCATTCTGTCAGCTTGAATGGTCCGTTTGATACGAACGTTTTGGCCTCGTTCGCCCAATTCGGATTTTGCTCCTGAACTTTCTTATTTACCGGGAAATACGTATAAAAAGAAACAAGCTCATCAAAATATGGCGTCGGATTTACAAGTGTAACTACCAGCGTTTTATCGTCTTTCGCTTTTACGGCTACTTTGTCCTCCAGTGCCTTTAGCTTCGCCGGGTCTTTCTCTTTGGATGAATTGTATTGTTCAGCGCCCTGGATGTAGTAGAGCTGGTACGCATATTCAGAAGCAGTAGCTGGATTCAACGCATACTTCCATGCATATTCGAAATCATGTGCAGTAAGCGGATCTCCGTTGGACCATTTCAACCCATCACGCAGCTCAAATGTATACGTTTTCTTATCAGGACTAATCTTCCAGCCATCTTTTGCCATGGCGCCCTTAATTTCGAAATCGCCTGTATTTCCCTTCGGCTCCTTCATCGTCAAACCTACGAACAGATGACGGAGCGGCCAGGAATCATGCGTTCCTTGTGACTTCGCTGGATGCAAGGATCCAGGTTCAGATGAGTTATTTACATGTAAAATATTGTTTCCAGTATTACCGGAGCTCTTCTGATTCCCGCTTTCGCCGGTTTCTTTCGTTCCGCCACCACAGCCTGTAAGCGCTAACGTTAAGAGAAGCACCAAGCTTACAATAATCGAAAAACCTCTCTTCACAGCAATTGACCTCCTTAATCTTAAATGTATATGAGCAGGACAGCTGCACTGTGTCTATTAACCAGCGGTGTCCTCTACTCCATCAGCGGTTACATATGAGAATGAATCCTTGTACTGCTTCAATTCAATCGATACTTCCGCTGAAGCAATCCCTTCAATATTCGCCAGGTCCTCATTTACGAATGCGGTCAAATCTTCATTCGAACGGAAATACGCTTGAATAATTAAATCATTGCGTCCAGAAAATGCCCCGATAAAGCGCACCGCACGCAGTTTCCCCAATTGTTCGGCAACCTTCTCCTGATATCCAAGCTTGGTGGACATACCAATGATTGCCTGTACATGCAGTCCGACTTTCACAGGGTCTGTATGTACGATAAATTGAAAAATTTCGTCTTCAATCATGCGATTAATCCTAGAACGTATGGTTCCTTCACTGACTCCAAGCATATGCCCCATCTCTGTATAAGACTTTCGAGCATCAACTTGAAGGATTTGAAGAATCTGAAAATCCAACAAATCCAGCTTACGCACCAATCATCCCCCCCTCTATTGAATGAATGGCTATTCAGAATATCTGCGATTACGATTATAGTACAATTTAAAGAAAAATCTACGTTTTTCGTAAAATAATTTTCTGAATAAGCAATATAAATATAAAACAGAAACTTAGCATTGTAAAGCAAAATAATTATGAAAATCTGATAAGTAACCGCTTTATTTTATGGAAATAGTAACATTTTGTTCAAAAATCATAAAAATCGCAGTCATTAATTATTAAGAGATACGTAATATAAATAGCATATTTATACGTTTTACGTATTATATATTCATTTTAGAGCAATACGCTTTTACTAGGTCTAATAGACAAAAAGCCTGAAACAAAAACATCGTTTCAGGCTTTTCTGTGTTGCATTATACTTTTTGAATGACAGCCTTTACCAAAGTCAGAAACGTATGCTTGACTTTCTCAGCTGTTTCCATCACTTCATCATGCGATAACGGCTGAGGTAAAATACCGGCTGCCATGTTACTGATGCAGGAGATACCTAGCACACGAATGCCTGCATGACGCGCGACGATCACCTCCGGTACAGTTGACATACCGACCGCGTCACCGCCCAGCGTGCGCAGCATACGAATTTCCGCGGGTGTCTCATAGCTCGGTCCAAGCATACCGACATACACACCCTCCTGTAGCTTTATACCATTTTGCTGTGCCACTTCCAGCGCAAGCGCCCGCAAATCCGGACAATAAGCAGCAGACATATCAGGGAAACGAACCCCCATGCCTTCATCATTCGGACCAATAAGCGGATTGCGACCGGTTAAATTGATATGATCCCTAATCAACATTAAGTCACCGGCTTTATAGCTTTCATTTATGCCGCCCGCTGCGTTTGTCACGATTATTTTATCCGCACCAATCGCTTTCATGACACGCACCGGAAACGTCACCTCATCCAGGCCGTGCCCTTCATAATAATGGAATCGGCCCTGCATGGCGCAGACAGACTTCCCTTCGAGTCTGCCAATAACGAGCTGACCTTTATGACCTTCCACCGTAGACACTGGAAAGTGTGGAATTTCTCCATACGGAATCGTAACCGGAGTTTCGATTTCATCAGCCAGCACACCAAGTCCGGAACCAAGAATCAAGCCGATTTCCGGCTTGATGTCCGTTTTGCCTGCGATATATGCTTGCACTTCAGAAATATGCGCTGCAATTGACATCCCCCTCTACCCCCTGCACACTATTTTGATCCAAGAACATCTTATTCGATAACCGTGTGTAAAAAGCTTGTTCCAATCTTCGGCTTCTCTATCCCGAAATTATCTGCAATCGTAGCACCGATATCAGCAAATGTCTCACGTATACCTAACGCTTTACCTGCCGTCAGTCCTTTATGATAGACTAGCAGCGGTACATATTCGCGTGTATGATCCGTCCCATGGTGTATTGGATCATTGCCATGATCGGCCGTAATAATAAGCAGATCATCGTCTGTGATCGCCGTCAGAATTTCCGGTAACCTGCGGTCGAATTCTTCAAGTGCTTCGCCATAGCCAGTCGGGTTACGCCTGTGTCCATACAACGCATCAAAGTCGACCAAATTGATGAAAGCCAAACCGGTGAATTGTTTGTCCATCGTATTCAGCAACTTATCCACACCGTCCATATTGGACTTCGTTTTAATCGATTCGGTTACACCTTCTCCTGCATAAATATCCGAAATTTTCCCAAGCGCAATCGAGGTATAACCCGCATCCTCAAGCTTATTCATCACCGTCTTACCCGGTGGAGATACGGAGAAATCACGCCGATTTGCTGTGCGGGTAAAATTGCCCGGCTCTCCAACAAACGGGCGGGCGATGACACGTACAACCGAATGCTTATCTTCAAGTGTTAACTCACGTGCAATCTGGCAGATTTTATACAATTCCTCAAGGGGAACAACATCTTCATGCGCCGCAACCTGAAATACGCTATCCGCTGAAGTATACACGATAACATCGCCTGTTCTCATATGTTCTTCGCCCAGCTCTTCGATAATTTCCGTACCGGAGGCCGGCTTATTGCCTAACACCCCACGCCCGATTTTCTCCGAGAAAGGCGCAATTAGACTTTCGGGGAATCCATTCGGCCATGTTTTGAACGGTATTTCAACGCGCAGACCCATAATTTCCCAATGCCCTGTTGTCGTGTCTTTGCCAAGCGAAATTTCCTTCATCTTGCCAAATGCGGCTACAGGTGGAGCATCAGCAGAAACCCCTTGAAGGTGTTCAATATGTCCGAGGCCGAGAGCCGCCAGATTCGGTACATTCAGACCATCCATGCGCTCGGCGATATGGCCGAGCGTGTGTGCTCCTTCATCATTATAGTCTTTTGCATCCGGTAACTCACCGATGCCGACGCTATCCAGTACGATAAGAAATATCCGCTTGAATCGCTTCATGCTTATCTCCTCCTTATACCATATACCCTGCTTTCTTCCAATTTTTCACTTTCCGAATGATACATGCGAAAAGTAGGGAAGGCACTTCAAACTTTGCCCCAAAGTGCCCTTTTTTATGCCCGTGGGTGGGCTTTGGCATATACTTCTTTTAGACGGGAGCGTGTGACATGTGTATAAATCTGCGTAGTCGAAATGTCAGCATGTCCAAGCATTTCTTGCACTGAACGTAAATCGGCACCATTTTCAAGCAGATGTGTTGCAAAGGAGTGCCGTAGCGTATGCGGAGTAATTTCCTTATGACTGTTGGCCAATTGGGCATATTTTTTAATGATTTTCCAAAAGCCCTGACGTGACAGACGGCGGCCATGATGATTCAAAAACAAGGCTTCTTCCTGTCCACGCTTCCTAAGCATGGGCCGTCCTCGTTCCAGATAGCGGCTTACATCTGCAATCGCCAGACGTCCGAGGGGGATGATACGTTCTTTCGATCCTTTACCGAAGCATTTAATAAAACCCATATTCAAATTCACATCGGATAGATTCAACGATACAAGTTCCGATACCCGAATGCCTGTTGCATATAGAAGTTCAAGCATAGCTTTATCACGCAGGCCAGAGGGCAGGCGCGTATCCGGTCCGTTCAATAATGTTTCTACTTCCGCCACCGATAACACCTGAGGCAGTCTTTTTTCAATCTTAGGTGATTCTAAATTAACGCTTGGATCTTTATCAATAAACTTTTCCCGCAATAAAAACTGGTAAAAAGCGCGAATGGATGCCAGATTACGTGAGAGTGTCGCCGTAGCCCGGCCCTGTTCCTGAAGATGGAGCAAATAGCCCATAATTTGCATGCGGTTCGTCTCATTCAAATCCGTGAAACCTTCACGTTCCAGATAGGCACAGTATGCATGCAAATCCCGTTGATATGACTCCAGCGTATTCTTCGCTAACCCTCTTTCCACTGTTAAGTAATGGATAAAATGGGTAATTAACTCATTCATTTCCTAGTCTCCTCAACATCCAATCTCCTCTATATGTCACACAAGCCTGTCCTTTATTACTTTATTCCACAATGATACGTCGTTTCCTGCTATTGAACAAAAAATTATTCGCCATACCAGTAGAAATCAAACAGACGGCGCTTCATCTCCTTATATGTTCCTTCGAATGCCGGCGTATGCTGCATTACTTTTACCGCCTTGCCATGCGGTTCTTTGTATGGCTCTAACGGCCTTATCGTATCGCTGACATACGAAATAATTGTATAAAATATGAATGTGCAAAATATGAAAATAGCAAGCAATCGAACGCCTTCTCCAATACGGCTGTATGGGATAAACATGCTGCCTCTCCTTCCTGCATTTCAGCCCGTTTTTCTTTCATCCTATTCATCCCATATAAATTTTATACCTTTCGTTCATTTTCAATTTACTTTCCGCATGATAGAATTTATCTTTGGAGTAAACTCACGGCAAGGTGTGATCAACCAATGTATAATCATGAAGAAAATGAAAACGCCCGAACAAAGCAGGTATTCAATCGCTTAAATATGCTGCTTCTGCTTGTGTTTCTCATTTTTGCGGTCATTATTTTCCGTCTGTCGTACGTACAGATTGTCGACGGTGAGGAATATGAGCAAAAAGCAACAGCAAAGTCAGACAAAAAAGTGCCTATCCCGGCACTACGTGGTAACATTTATGACAAGAACGGCAATCTGATCGTGCATAGTCGCGGTTCTTTTGCGGCTGTATTCCAGGAAAAAGATTATATGGACAAAGAGTATTACATTAATCTTGTTACTAAACTGGAAAAGATTCTGCCCGGCACCAAGAAAGAAGATTTACTCAAAAAAATGGATGTGGGCTACGAATATAAAGACGGCAAAGTCGAAAAGTCCATGCGCATGACATCAAAGTTTCTTGAGAAAGATTTAAAGTATGACTTATCCCAGAAAGAGATCGCCTATCTGGCCGAGCATCGCAACGAGCTAGATGGTGTATCCGTCGTAACCAAACCAATCCGGGAATACGACCCAAAACAAGTAGCTGTACAAGCTATCGGTTATGTACGCCAGTTTAACGTTGCTGACAACCAGGGCATTGAGTACTATCGGCAACGTAAAGAATCCTACCTGCCAAACCAAATGGTAGGATATGAAGGCATCGAGCGAAGCTATGAAGAAGCATTGCGGGGCGAGAACGGCTACCGCATGTACCAAGTCGCAGCAGATCAGACGATCCTTCAACAGATTAAAGAGGTTCCTCCAAAACGAGGGAACAACTTGTATCTGACTATCGATCAACGGGTGCAGCTTGAGACGCGTGACTTCATTAAGAATTTTCTGCCGAAGCTTCGTGCTACAGGCCGTAATGCTGCATATGCGAAAAATGCGTATGCGGTAGCGATCGAAGTAAAGACAGGGAAAGTTGTGGCGATGGTCAGCTATCCAGAATACGATCCGAACATCTGGACTTCAGGTCCCGATAAAGAAACATACGAAAAAAACAAGTTCTCCTTTACGAACGGAACGATTCGCAGCGCGCCGCATGACGTGAGCCCAAAAACCGGAAAAGACGCGGAAATGGAAAATTATAAACATCCTGCATCTGTCGTACCGGCCGGTTCTGTCGTAAAACCGGCAACGGTGCTGATGGGACTATCGGAAAGAATTGCCCCATATTCCTGGTCTGATCCGGGCGCCTACCGCTATGGTGGTGCAGGGGACATTATCCGTAATGATAGCGGTCATAACTACGGCATGCTAACTCCGCAAAAAGCGATCCAAAAGTCGTCGAATACGTACATGGCGAACATCGGTAAGCTATTAAGTGAGAAATACAAAAAGAATTCGGTTAGCGTATATCAGAAGTATTATCATGCATTCGGGCTTGGCGTCAAAACGGGTATCGATCTTCCTGGCGAATCAGCGGGAGGTGAGGATTTCCTGACGATGAATAAAAAGTATGGTCCGAAAGCAGCTATGGTGCAAGCATCCTTCGGTCAGCAGGGACGGTATACGACAATGCAGCTCGCACAATATGTGGCGACTGTAGCCAACAAAGGTACACGCATGCGTCCGCAACTGGTCGATCGTATTGTAGATAATAACGGCAAAGTAGTTCAGCCTTTCAAACCTGAAGTACTAAGCAAGCTTGAAGAGCCAGACAGCTATTGGCAAATTATCCACCAAGGAATGAACATGGTTACACAACAAGGCGGAACTGCTGCCGGAGTTTTCGCCGGATTCCCGTACCGCGTAGCGGCCAAGACCGGTACCTCTCAGCAGGATATTTATGTACCGGACTCATTGAATTTCGATAAAGGGGTTAACTGGCATAAGTACAAAGAAATCAATAACGGTGTCTTTGTCTCATTCGCTCCGGTTGAAAATCCAAAACTAGCCGTAGCTGTTGTCGTACCGGAGGGCGGCTATGGTGGTCAATCCGCCGGACGAATCGCGCGCGCCATCTATGAATCATACGACAAATATATCGGATTAGGACCGACCGACAAACCGTATGACCCAGCTACCGCCGTACCAAATACACAAGAGACGGCAAAAAAAGCAAAATAGTAAATACTAAAAAGCGTGTGGCTCCTTTGCATAAGCCACACGCTTTTTTAATGGATAATAAACGATATATCGCTGTAAAACAAGAAAACTCGCTTTCTTGTTATCGTTCACTGTTATTAATTAAAATCAGGATTTCGCCATTCCATCAGCAGGGCATTTTTTGTACAACCACTCGAAGCATAGGGCTTGAGCAATTTCCCTTATATTCTAAGGCATTTCGAAACACTTATAGGGAAAAAGCACAAAAAAGCAGCGGCTCCTGTATGAGCCCCTGCTTTTTTATTCAGGAATATTACTTTTGACATTGGCGATTTCATTTGCATCCATCTTATCAGTACAACGATGGCACACTCCATGAAACGATAAGCGGTGATCAAGGATATGGAACTTGAATTTATCGCTAACCGCCTGCTCTACTTCACCAAGAAGGTCCTCATGAATCTCATCTACCGTGCCACACACAACACAAATCAAATGATGATGGTGGTGTTCGGCGTCCTCATTACGAAACTCATAACGGGCCACTCCATCACCAAAATTAATTTTTTGCAAAATGTGCAAATCGCTCATTAATTCCAATGTGCGATACACGGTAGCCAGACCAATCTCAGGGGCTTTCTCTTTCACAAGCAAGTAGACGTCTTCAGCGGATAAATGGTCCTCTTCATTTTCCAACAGGACGCGGAGCGTAGCTTCACGCTGCGGAGTCAGCTTATAGCTATGTGCGTGCAATTGCTGTCTGATCCTGTCAATTCTTTCTTCCATCATAAAAAGACCTCCCCGAGCAGCTTCCTACATCATCATTATAGTTGAGCAGGAATAGGGAGTCAAATAGAACTCTTATTAGATAATAATTATTATAAATTTCAGGAGAGTCGCGCTGGCATGCTTCATTAGCGTCGGGGAAATAAACGCTTCGAGGGCAGCAGCTATCGTTACAATTCCACCCATAATCAATATTAATGCACTATAGACAAGAAAACGCGGATACAGTGCTCCCCCACGCTTCAGAAATCTTGATTGCACAAGATGCAGCGAGAACGAAATCCCCGCTGTCGCTACGATGATAATAGCAGGAATAACAAGCAGATTCTGCGGCAACACTGATACGATAGCAAAATAAAGACCTTTCCACTGCAATTGGTTTACAAGAAATCCTACCGTAAATCCTACGACAACACCTTTAAGAAATACCATTAAAAGAATGAGTGGCAAACCAATGATGGATAATCCAAGAATCCACATAAAACCTACGTATTTTAAATAGTGGCCCAGCGAGTTCTGAAAGCTGCGAAACGGATCGGTAATGTTATCACTCTTCAGTTCATGAAAGAATTGACTGACATACATGAACAATTCCTGTTTCTGTGTCAGTCCGAGCGAATTGACTACGACCGCCCCGAACCCAACTCCCATGATGAACAGCACAATGGTAAACAAGTAGAGTGATGAATTCTCCCGCACATTTTGCTGTAATGTTTGTCCAAGTTTACTCCTTACCAATGGGAATCCCCCCTGTCGGTCTCTTACTACGATATATATGTAAGACAGGGGCAACGTATTACTCAAGCGAGATTTTTCCGTATACACCGGCACCGCCTTCGACAAACGATATCTCGCCATGCCTGCTTCGATCAATCGCCTGGGCTACCGTAGCGCCTACCGCTTCCGTAAGCTGCTCGACGGACACATGATGTACAATATTCATTTCAGTGCCAAATGCGCCCAACAGCTTTTTCATTCGTCCCGGTCCAAGCCCCGGTATGAATTCAAGCGGGATGTGATAACGATAAGGTGGGCGATGCATCGGATGGGAAGCAGGAGGCTGAGTGGAAATCTCTTGGAACCGTTCGTATACACCTCGTGTAATTACTTTCTTTCCTTCTTTGCCGCAATGCGGACAACGCGGTGAATCCACCTGTGCAACCAATTCTTCACAGTTTGTACAACGCGTCCGATAGTATTTACCCAGTTGCGGATGCAAACCGTAATTTTCCTTTACACGTCTATTTTCTTTACGAGCCAGCGCCAGCACCAATTCCGTAAAGTCGGGCTGCTTTACCCGCAAGTTCTGATACTCACGTGCAATTTTGGTGATGGAATGCGCATCCGAATTCGTAACGAATGTCAGTTCCGCAAGCTCAGCCAAGCCGTCTGCCAAATCGGAATCCGAGCTTAAACCCAGCTCCAAAGCGGCGAACCGATGTACTGGAAGAACGGAGGCAAGGCTATCCACACACGCGCCGTATATGCTCTTATGCGGTGTAAATGCATGGGCAGGAATAACAATCCCACCTACCGCTTCCGCCTTCGTTATAAGTGTTTCCAGGTCCGTATACATACGCTGCGTGCTCAAATGAATATTTTTTACTTTGGTCTGATACCATTCCCGAAATGTAGCGAATGCGGAGCGGTCCGGCAAATAGACGAGAAAATGTGCGAGTCCGCTACCTACTGCAAGCTCCACTTCAATGCCAGCAATTAGTGTAACTTCCCCTTTCGGGGTCGTATAGCGGTAGCCGCCACCTGAAAGTTCTTGCATCTGTCCCGTTTTCAGATGACTGTCGATTTCCTCTTGTACTTCAGGAGAATGACAATCAATGATCCCAATCATATGCATTCCTTTACGCGTAATTGCTTCCTCTACAATATTTGTAAGCGTCAGCATGCGTGAAGCTGTAATTTTCACCGGGCGATTGTACATTGTCCGGCCGATATGAATATGCAGATCAGCAAAGCACTCCTTCATGAAATTCATGACAATGCATCCAGCTTCCATGCGTAAACAGCAAGTATTGTTTTCGCATCCTGTATTTCACCGTTTTCGATAAGCCTCTGTGCTTCTTCCTTCGTCACATGAAGGAGTTCAACAAATTCATCTTCATCTGGCTGGGCTTCACCGGGCCTGACTCCCTCAGCCCGGTATAGATGTACAAGTTCATCAGCAAAGCCCGGAGACGTATAAAAAGAGGCCTGATGCCGCAATGTTTTGCAAGTATATCCAGTCTCCTCTTGCAACTCGCGCTTAGCGCATGTTTCCGGATCTTCGCCCGGTTCCAGTTTTCCTGCCGGGATTTCTACAATAATCTTCTCCAACGGTTTACGGAACTGACGTACCATTACCATACGATTGTCTTCCGTAATAGCCATGACCGCTACTGCTCCCGGATGATTGACGATTTCCCGCTTTGCGGTTTTTCCATTCGGCAATTCTACGTCATCCACTTTTACTTTGATGATTTTTCCGTCATATATCGGCTTGCTTGCAATTGTTTTCTCTAGCATAAACGTTATGTTCATCCTTTCCTGCATAATGTTCCCTTCTATTGAAGCATATTCAGGTGAACAAATCCATTTCTTGCATCTTCTCCTGCTTCTCGTATTTTATCCAGGCCAAACGTGCTGCATAATAGGCATGAGCAAAAAAAATCAAATCTACTTGGGCCGTGCGCCCCATCGTCGCTATAGAAATAGGAAATCGTTCTTCCACTTCCCTCCACTCCTCCATATCTAATGGTTCATGAAAAATAAGTGTATGCTGTTCGGATTGCTCTTTTAACTGTGCGATTAGCTCAGGATGATGCTCAAGATTAAGCACAAGCGGAGTTTCACGGGCAAACTGCAGTACCGTAATAGTATGATGACTAATACCTACATGGCGTTTACGCAAATCAGCAAGACTTACTCGTGGAATAAGTATAGGCAACCCTCCAAGCTTATGGGCGGTCTCAAGGATGCTCACCTGTTCCATACCACTGAACCCAAGAGGGGTGCCGGTACCGGTCATGCCCGGTCCGGGCATGACGACAATCATATCCGCCTTCCATACAAAACGTGCCGCAAGCAGTGCCGTATATAAGTTAACACACTCGGTTTGCCCGCCAAATGAATGCCCATACGTAATAGTTCCACTCAAAAACCCAAGCGAGCGCAAGCTTCGTACATGCTCGCTTAATGCCATCGGCAAGGCTCCGCCCTCACTCATAATGTAACAAATCCTTGGCGCCCTTCCACCCGTACGTCTCTGTAAATGGCGAATAGAAAGCACAAATGCCGGCAGCATGCTGTGTACTTCTCCGATGATGACCGGAGTCCTATCTAATGTTTTTCCCTCTATATCGCAAAAAATTTCATGGTACGCACTCTCTTCCTCTTCTACCGTCTGCACAGCATGCTGAAATGGTGTATAACGCAATTTCATGATATGACCGTATCTTTTGGCGGTGTCCATGTCTACAAGCGGCTTTCCATCTACACCTATTCTGGCTGAGACAAAATGTTTGCCGCCACTACCAAGCCTCAAATCAACTGCGGTTGTATTCAAGACAACCCGTTCCCCTTCCCGGATACGACCAGTCAATTGAGGATAATTCAAAGCCCGTGCCATCTCGTCATCCATTATATGCACTTCTAGCTCTTGAACAGATTCTTCCTCACGAACGATGCGCGTCACTGTCCCGAATGACCATACAATCATTTTGTTCCCGCCCCCTCTACAGCAAACATATGCAGAATGTCCGAAGGAAAGGACAAAAAAGATGGAGCTTTAAAATAGGCCCCATCTTTTTTGATTATAGCTTATTTTTACACTATATTTTCCCGGATTGTTCACAGAGGGCTACTACTAATTCAGCGGCTTTTACCAGTTCTTCAACCGGGATTTTCTCGCTGGTCGTATGAATATCTTCGTAACCGATCGCTAGATTGGCTGTCGGGATTCCGTGGCCGGATAAAATATTCGCATCGCTCCCGCCTCCGCTTGCAAGCAGACGAGGCTTACGCCCAACCGCTTTAACACCTTCTATCGCTCTGCGAACGACTAGATCCTCTTCCGTAAATTTGAATCCGGGGTATGCCAGAACAACTTCCACATCGGCCTCTGCCCCATATTCTCCAGCAGCTTCTTCGAATGCTTGCTTCATTTTCTTCGTCTGTGCATTCAATTTTTCCTCCACAAGGCTGCGTGCTTCCGCGTGAATCTGGACTTGATCGCAAACGATATTCGTCGGACCACTTCCTTCAAAGCTGCCAATATTAGCGGTCGTCTCCTCATCGATACGACCGAGCGACATACGGGAGATCGCTTTGCTGGCAACCTGAATGGCACTAATGCCTGCTTCCGGATTCACACCGGCATGAGCGGAGCGGCCACGGATAGTGGCCGTAACTTTCGCCTGGAATGGCGCGGCAATAATAATGTCGCCTACCTTACCATTACTATCAAGCGCGAATCCGTACTTGGCCTGAAGCAATGCGGGATCAAATACTTTTGCGCCCTGCAGGCCCGATTCTTCACCGACCGTAATCAAAAATTGAACGGTACCGTGTCGCTTTTGCTGTTCTTTAAGCACGCGCACCGCTTCAAGCATGGCGGCAATACCCGCTTTGTCATCGCTTCCAAGAATCGTTGTGCCGTCCGAAACAATATAGCCGTTCTTTACACTCGGTTTAATCCCTGCACCAGGCACAACCGTATCCATATGACATGTAAAATAAATCGTCGGACAATCGTCTGCTGTGCCTTTGAGTGTTGCAACAAGATTGCCCGCTTCATGCTCCGTCTTCTCTGCTGCATCGTCTTCAACAACCTCCAACCCGAGAGCAGAAAACTTCTCTTTTAATACATCACAGATCGCTCGTTCGTTTTTTGTTTCACTGTCCACCTGCACAAGTTCCATGAACTCCCGAACAATACGTTCTTCCTGCACCATATACAAAACACCCCCGCTTTATGTAATGAAACGCGTACATTCACACTACGTGTTTCATTATACACAAAGGAACGGGGGTACTGCTACTTCCCTAGCATAGCCATGAACGGCTATCGGATAAAATGATACGTATTATAAAGGAATATTACCATGTTTCTTGGCTGGTCGTGTCTCCTGTTTCGTACGTAGCATATCCAGCGCTTCGCGCAGCTTTTTCCTTGTTTCACGCGGATCAATGACATCGTCTACCATTCCACGGCTTGCCGCCACATACGGGTTGGCAAAACGTTCACGATACTCATCTATTTTGGCCTGTCTTGTTTCCGCAGGATTTTCGCTGTTTTCAATCTCGCGCGCAAAGATAATATTGGCTGCGCCCTCCGCACCCATGACTGCAATCTCTGCATTCGGCCATGCATAAACGATATCGGCGCCAATTGCTTTTGAATTGAGGGCTACATACGCACCACCAAACGCTTTACGCAGAATAACCGTAATCTTCGGTACAGTCGCTTCAGAATAAGCATACAAAATCTTCGCTCCATGACGGATAATCCCGCCATGCTCCTGATTAATGCCAGGAAAGAAACCCGATACATCTTCAAACGTAATAAGCGGAATGTTAAATGCGTCACAGCAACGGACAAAACGGGATAGCTTATCGGATGAATTAATATCTAAGCCTCCAGCCATAAATTTTGGCTGGTTTGCAATAATCCCAATGCTATGGCCATCAATACGTCCGAAGCCAATGACAATGTTTTTTGCGAAATCCGGCTGTACCTCCATGAAATCGCCGCCGTCAACAATTTTATGGATGACTTTGCGAACATCATATACCTTAGTTGCTGCTGTAGGCACGATTTCTGCCAGTTCATCATCCCAGCCGTCATCTTTATGTTCAAGTGCGACAACCGGCGGATTCTCCTTGTTGTTTTGTGGCAGGAAGCTTAGCAGACGACGCACCTGCTCCAGCATTTCTGGTTCACTTGGAGCTGTGAAATGCGCATTTCCACTAATGGAGGCATGTACTTTCGCCCCACCCAGGTTTTCTGATGTAATCTTTTCTCCTGTTACAGCTTCGATAACTTTAGGTCCCGTAATAAACATCTGGCTTGTCTTTTCTACCATGCAGACGAAGTCAGTAATCGCTGGAGAGTACACTGCTCCGCCTGCACACGGTCCCATGATAACGGAAATTTGAGGAATGACGCCGGAATAAATGGAATTCCGGTAGAAAATATGACCGTATCCGTCAAGCGATTCGACCCCCTCTTGGATGCGGGCGCCACCGGAGTCATTAAGTCCGATAACCGGTGCACCGTTCTTTGCCGCAAGATCCATAATCCTGGCAATTTTTAGAGCGTGCATCTCACCAAGGGCCCCTCCAAATACAGTGAAATCCTGTGAGAAAATAAACACAAGTCGACCGTTTACTTTCCCGTATCCAGTGACCACACCTTCACCCGGTCCCTCCATTTTATCCATACCGAAGTTAGTCGCACGATGTTCAATAAATGGATTCAGTTCTACGAATGTATCTTCGTCTAAAAACAAATCAATGCGTTCCCGTGCAGTCAATTTGCCCCGATTATGCTGCGCATCAATGCGCTTATCTCCACCACCAAGCTCTACTTTGCGGCGTCTCTCATACATTTCGTCAATTCTTTCATACATGGTGCTCATATTTTTTGTGTAATCCTCCTATCCATTGCATATGGAAAACAAGGCAGGAGCTTCCCGCCTTGTTGCCTCTCCACTCTACTTTACTGTTTGTCTGTATGGTCGGAAAGCATCGGCGTATCGACTTTTTGGCACAGCTCAAGCAATACGCCGTGCGTCGATTTTGGATGCAGAAAAGCTACCATATTTTGATGTGCGCCCAGTTTCGGTTCTTCACTAATCAACCGTACTCCGGCCTCTTTCAGCTTATTCAGGCGTTCCTTCTGATCATCAACCTTAAGCGCGATATGATGGATGCCTTCACCCTTCTTGGCAATAAATTTCGCAATCGCACTGTCTTCACTTGTCGGCTCTAAAAGCTCAATGTGAGTTTCGCCGATTTCAAGGAAAGCTACACGTACCTGCTCGCTTTCCACCGTCTCGAATCCAAGCAGTTTCAAACCAAGCATTTTGGTATAAAATTTGACGGATTCATCTAAATTTTTCACCGCGATCCCAATATGCTCAATCTTCTCCGGCGAACTCATAATGGACTCGGCAGCTCCTTGCTTCTCCGACACCTTATGACGGATAAAATCAGCCGTATCTTTCGTTTTCGTTCCAGGAGTAAACACTTTCACAACACCTTGCTCTTCCAGGAACGGAATATCTTCATCTGGAATGACTCCGCCACCGATAACAATAATATCGTCTGCCCCTTGCTCTTTCAACAGACGAATCACCTCAGGAAACAATTCATTATGAGCACCAGACAGGCAGGACAGGCCAATCACATTCACATCTTCTTGAATAGCGCTGGCTACGATTTGCGCCGGTGTCTGGCGTAAGCCGGTATATACTACTTCCATTCCTTCATCACGCAACGCCTGCGCAATGACGAGGGCACCGCGGTCATGTCCGTCAAGGCCAGGCTTTGCTACAAGTACGCGTATTTTTCTCTCCATCTCTCTTATCCTCCTTACACCGGACGGTATTCGCCGAATTCTTCGCGCAGGACGCCACAAATTTCTCCAATGGTCGCATAGACACGAACCGCATCCAAAATTAGCGGCATGAGATTATCCTGACCTCTGGCTCCATTGCGAAGCGCTTTCAACGTTTCGTTCACTTTGTCGTTATCGCGGCGTTCCCGAAGCTGTTCAAGCTTAGCGCGCTGCACTTTACCCAGGCTTGGATCGACGCGAAGCAGCTCAGGCTGTTTTTCGTCCTCAATGCGGAAACGGTTTACACCGACGACCACTTCTTCGCCCGTTTCCACCTTTTTCTGAAACTCGTATGCCTTCTCATGAATTTCACGTTGCATATACCCCTGTTCTACAGCTGATACCGCACCGCCCATATCTTCAATTTTTTTCAGATAATCCAGCACTTGCTGCTCGATTTGATCGGTAAGGCTTTCTACGTAGTAAGAACCGGCCAGCGGATCGACCGTATCCGTTACCCCCGTCTCATAAGCGATAATCTGCTGTGTACGCAGCGCGATACGGGCTGACTCTTCTGTCGGCAATGCCAATGCTTCGTCCCTTGAGTTTGTGTGTAGGCTTTGCGTTCCGCCCAATACAGCCGCTAACGCCTGAATGGTCACACGTACAATGTTGTTATCCGGCTGTTGCGCAGTTAGCGTAGAGCCGCCCGTCTGCGTATGCACACGGAACTGCCATGACTTCGGATTCTTCGCGCCATATTTCTCTTTCATCAGACGGGACCAGATGCGACGAGCCGCCCGGAATTTGGCGATTTCTTCGAAGAAATTGTTGTGACCATTAAAGAAAAAGGACAACTGCGGAGCAAAGCCATCAACATCGAGTCCTGCCTCAAGCGCAGCTTCTACATAGGCGATGGCGTCCGCTAATGTGAATGCAACTTCCTGCACAGCTGTCGAGCCGGCTTCGCGGATATGGTAACCGCTGATGCTAATTGTATTCCATTTCGGAACATTCTCCGAACAGTAGGCAAAAATATCAGTAATTAAGCGCATGGACGGCTTCGGAGGGAAAATATACGTGCCGCGCGCAATATATTCTTTCAAAATGTCATTCTGAATTGTACCCGATAGCTTCTCGGAAGGTACGCCCTGCTTCTCTCCAACGGCAATATACATCGCCAGCAGCACGGATGCCGGTGCATTAATCGTCATCGATGTACTTACCTTGTCAAGCGGAATTCCATCCAGTAGAATTTCCATGTCTTCAAGCGAATCGATCGCTACACCCACTTTGCCCACCTCTCCAGTAGACATAGGGTCATCGGAATCGTAACCGATTTGCGTAGGCAAATCGAATGCACAACTCAGGCCGGTCTGTCCTTGCTCAAGCAAATACTTAAACCGCTTATTCGTTTCCTCTGCAGAACCGAATCCTGCATATTGACGCATGGTCCAGAAGCGTCCCCGATACATCGTTGGCTGTACACCGCGCGTATACGGATATTCGCCAGGAAATCCGGTATTTTCCATATACTCGTCTGTCAGATCTTCCGGAAAATACGCCCGTTCAACCTCAATGCCTGACGAGGTTTCGAACTTCTCTTTGCGCTCCGGCACCTTGGCAAGGCGTGTCTCTACTTTTTCTTCCCACGCTCGAAGCGCTTTCTTTTTTTTGTTTTTGCCCATGGTTTTCCCTCCTTACAGAACACTCCGTATGGTCTCTTTTATCTATTCTGGTATTGAAACTACAAAAATAGTTCCAATCTTTTTACATATTCTTTTTTTTCTTACAGAATTCCTGCTTGGTTCGACAAAATTTTGCATACTAAAAAAGGAGACAGAGAGGAAGAGGATATACAGACTTCATTCGTCAGGCACCCCTTCTTCTCTTCTCCCCTCTTTTATTCCCTTATTATGTCTACGTATTCCAAGCCATGCGATGTATTAATAGATGCTTGTATGTGAACCGTATGCTTCCAGCTTCTGCTTTACACTCTGCAGGAAACGCCCGCACACCAAGCCATCAAGCACACGATGGTCGAGCGATAGGCACAGATTCGCCATATCACGAATCGCAATCATATCATCAACAACAACCGGACGCTTCACAATGGATTCCATACTTATGATGGCCGCCTGCGGCTGATTAATAATTGGCGCTGACAATACAGAGCCGAACGAACCTGTGTTGTTAACGGTGAACGTGCCGCCTGACATATCATCCATCGACAATTTACCATGGCGTGTCTTCGCCGCCAGCTCATCCACTGCACGAGCTAATCCGTAGATGCTCTTCTGATCGGCATCTTTAATAACCGGAACAAACAAGGCATCATCAGTCGCTACCGCAATGGAAACATTAATGCTTTTACGCATAATGATCTTGTCGCCTGCCCAAACCGAATTCATAATCGGAAATTCTTTAATCGATTCTACGACCGCCTTAATAAAGAAGGGCATGAATGTCAAATTAAAGCCTTCTTTTGCTTTAAACTCAGCTTTTAGGCTATTGCGCAGCTTCACAAGATTGGTCATATCGACCTCAATCATCGTCCAGGCATGCGGTGCATCATGCTTGCTTTGCACCATGCGGCTTGCAATCGTCTTGCGGATATTATTAACCGGAATTTCCGTATCACCCGGATATGCGTTAATTTCCGGTGTACTCACGGCGGGACGAACACTTGGTGCAGGGGCCGTCTGAGAAGGGGACTCCACATGAACTACGTTCATGGCAGCTTCTTCCTCGTTGATTGGCCCCGGCTGTTTAGCCGACTGCGTTGTCATGCCCCCATTCTCGATGAAAGCCAGAACATCCTTGCGAGTGATCCGACCTTCCCTGCCCGTGCCCCCTATTTGGGCTAGGTCAATATTGTTCTCTTGTGCCAGGCGCATTACTGCCGGAGAATAACGCTTCCCGGCTGCTTTCGCCGCAGAATTCACTACGCTTCCCTTCGATGGCAAAGGGATGTTCGCTTTGGGGGATTCAGCCGCTGGCGTCTCAGACGCGATCTCTTTCGTATCAGTCGGTTGCGCTGCTACAGGAGCCTTCGCACCTCCTGCCCGCGTCTCAATGTAGCAAATCAATTCGCCTACAGACAGCGTATCGCCTTCTCTGGCTACCAGTTCCGTTACCGTTCCTTCAACAGTTGACGGTACTTCAGCATTCACTTTATCTGTTGTTACTTCACATAACGGTTCGTATTTCTTCACGGTATCGCCCGGCTTTATCAGCCATTTGGCAATAGTTCCCTCCGTAACGGACTCGCCTAGCTGGGGCATAAGCACCTGGGTTTCCATAACGCGTGTTGCCTCCTTTTTCACTTATCTCTAATCTTTAAAATTCGGCCAGCTCACGCATTGCGGCCATTACCTTATCCGGGTTCAGCATAAAGAATTTTTCAAGCGTCGGGCTGTATGGCATAGCCGGTACATCCGGTCCTGCCAAACGTCGGATCGGCGCATCAAGATCAAATAGGCACTCTTCAGCAATTACAGCTGCCACTTCACCGCCGACGCCACCTTCCTTATTATCCTCATGGATAATCAATACTTTTCCGGTTTTGCGGGCGGCTTCAACAATGCTCTCCTTATCAAGCGGATACAGCGTACGCAGATCAAGCACATGCGCGCTAATGCCCTCCTCAGCCAGCTTCTCAGCCACCTGTAGCGCAAAGTGAAGAGTAAGTCCATAGCTTATAACCGTAATGTCTTCGCCCTCGCGTTTTACTTCGGCTTTTCCGATCGGAACTGTGTAATCTGTTTCAGGCACTTCACCCTTAATCAATCGATAGCAGCGTTTATGCTCAAAGAAAAGCACCGGATCATCATCACGAATGGCCGCTTTCAACATTCCTTTTACGTCATACGGAGTGGAAGGCGCTACTACTTTAAGACCTGGCGTACTATTAAACATCGCCTCTACGCTCTGTGAATGATAAAGCGCTCCATGCACGCCACCGCCATATGGAGCACGGATAACAAGCGGGCAATGCCAATCATTATTGGAACGGTACCGCATCTTCGCTGCT
Source organism: Aneurinibacillus aneurinilyticus ATCC 12856 (assembly GCF_000466385.1). GTDB lineage: Bacteria > Bacillota > Bacilli > Aneurinibacillales > Aneurinibacillaceae > Aneurinibacillus > Aneurinibacillus aneurinilyticus. The sequence continues at coordinate 50,779 of NZ_KE952665.1, read as the reverse complement.
TCGCTTACAATTTGATTAACCGCAGGCATAATAAAGTCGGCAAACTGCATTTCCGCCACCGGGCGCATACCGTAGGCAGCTGCACCAATCGCAACGCCTGCAATCGCGGATTCTGCGAGAGGCGTATCAATAACACGTTCCTCTCCGAACTCTTCATATAGCCCATTCGTAGCGCGGAATACGCCGCCTCGTACACCTACGTCCTCACCCATTACAAATACGCGTTTATCGCGTTGCATTTCTTCCCGAAGTGCCTGGGTTACCGCATCAATATATGAAATGATAGCCACTTTATTCTCCCCCCTCTTATTCCCCATATACGTGCGTAAGTGCAGATTCCGGTTCCGGATATGGTGCATTTTCCGCGTATTCGGTCGCTTCATCCACTTCTCTTGCTGCTTGCTCGCTTAATTCTTCTTCCTTTTCCTCTGGCAAAAGACCTACCTGGCGCAGGTAAGCAGCAAATCGCAAGATCGGATCTTTCTTTTTCGCTTCATCGACCTCTTCACGCGAACGATAGGCCCGATCATCATCATCGCTCGAATGAGGCACCAGACGGTATGTGACCGCTTCGATTAATGTTGGGCCTTCTCCGTTACGGCCCCGTTCTACCGCTTCTTTGGTGACCTTGTATACTTCAATCGGATCGTTGCCGTCGATCGAAACACCCGGAAATCCATAGCCTTGCGCACGATCTGCCACGCTCTCGCAGCCAAGCTGTTTCGCAAGAGGCACGGAAATAGCATATTTATTATTTTCGCAGAAGAAAATAACAGGAAGTTTATGCACACCAGCAAAGTTAGCTCCTTCATGAAAATCGCCTTGATTGCTGGAGCCTTCGCCGAATGAGGTAAATACGACCGGATTCTTACCGTCCATTCTTCCGGCAAGGGCGAGGCCCACAGCATGCGGCACCTGTGTCGTTACCGGGCTTGAGCCAGTCAGAATATTATGCTTGCGACTGCCGAAATGCCCGGGCATTTGACGACCTCCACTGTTTGGATCTTCCGCTTTGGCGAACGCCGACAACATCATATCTTTCGCGCTCATACCGAATGCAAGCACCACGCCCATATCCCGGTAGTACGGGCACGCATAATCTGTCTCATGATTAAATGCGAATGCCGCTCCCACCTGTGCCGCCTCCTGTCCCTGGCAGGAGATAACAAACGGAATTTTGCCTGCACGATTCAACAGCCACATCCGTTCGTCGATTTTTCGGGCTAAAAGCATATGATAATACATATCCAGAACCTGTTCGTCAGTTAAACCTGCCGCTTGATGACGATGCTCTGTCATAATAGGCTCGCCTCCTTAATTTTTGATGAGTAGAAAGCGGGAAGCCCCGCTTTGATATCTTATTTTATCAGGAATGGATCGCTTTACCGTCCACAGCCAGCGCCGCTTCACCCATGATCTCCGCTAATGTCGGGTGCGGATGAATCGTATGTGCGATCTCCCATGGGGTAGCATCCAACACACGTGCCAGCGCGCCTTCAGCAATCAAGTCAGTAACATGTGGGCCAATCATATGCACGCCCAGCACATCATCAGTCTTCTCATCCACAACTATCTTGACAAATCCGTCATACTCACCGTAAACAAGCGCTTTGCCAATGGCGCGGAAATTAAATTTTCCTGTTTTAACGCTATATCCTTGCGCTTTTGCTTCTGCCCCGGTCAAGCCGACATTAGCCACTTCGGGACGGCTGTATGTGCATTTCGGAACCATCGTATAATCAATCGGATGCGGATGCTGGCCAGCCATATGTTCCACTGCGACAATGCCTTCATGCGAAGCAACATGGGCCAACTGCAGCCCTCCGATTACATCCCCGATAGCGTAAATGTGCGCTTCTTTGGTCTGAAACATTTCGTTAACTTTAATCGCACCATTTTCGACATCCGCTTCTACATTGTTAAGTCCGATGTCTTCGATGTTGGCCTGACGGCCCACAGATACAAGAATTCTTTCGGCTCTGCATTCGATTTCTTTACCGTTCTGCTCAGCTTTGATAATGGCCGCTCCCTCACCATACTCAAGTGTTTCAGGCAGAATTTTCGTTCCGGTATGTACTTTGATTTTTCGTTTTTTGAGCAGGCGCGCCATTTCTTTGCTGATTTCTTCATCTTCAAGCGGCAGGATGCGTTCCGCATACTCGACAATCTCAACCTCTACACCCAAATCGTTAAATAAAGATGCCCATTCGATGCCGATAACGCCGCCTCCGATAATGAGCACCGATTTCGGTAATTGTGTAAGTTCCAACGCTTCGTCACTCGTAATTACTGTTTCCTTGTCTATAGTTAGACCAGGCAATGTACGCGGACGGGATCCAGTCGCAATCAATACGAATTTCGGTACCAGAATTTCCGATTCACCATTCTTATACTCGACTGTAATAGCACCCGCCTGAGGTGAAAAGATAGAAGGGCCCATAATGCGGCCGATTCCTTCATATACGTCGATTTTTCCTTGCTTCATCAAATGCTGCACACCTTTATGCAACTGGCTGACAATTTCCCGCTTGCGCTCTTGCATTCGCAGGAAGTTAATGCCAATATCTCCGGCCTCTACACCGTATTGTGCCCCATTCTTCAGCGTATGGTATACTTCTGCGCTACGCAGCAACGCTTTACTTGGAATGCAGCCTCGATGCAGACACGTTCCACCCAATTTATCCTTTTCGACCACTGCCACTCTCATGCCCAGCTGAGAGGCACGGATGGCGGCTACATAGCCGCCCGTTCCCCCGCCGAGCACCACTACATCATATTCGTTGGACATAGGGCACCTCCGGTAATTCGTTATTATTTATGATGGATGCGAGACAACTCATGCTTGCCATCTTGCAAAAACATGCTGCGTGAACGCTGCATGCTGGCTATGCGTTCTTCACACATCCGATCTGCGGCTTTGTATGTCGGGATATGATCCCGTTTCGAGATCTCGATGACTTTTTGAATATTATCGTAAATAGTCTCAACCTTCTTCATGGCACGATCGCGATTGTACCCTTGTAACTCATCAGCCACATTAATAAGACCACCTGCGTTTATAATGTAGTCTGGCGCGTAAACAATCCCCATCTCTTGAATAATATCACCATGCCGTTCTTCGCGCAGCTGATTGTTTGCCGCACCAGCGATTACTTTGGCCTTAATCTGTGGAATGGTGCTGTCATTAATAATAGCTCCAAGCGCACAAGGAGAGAAAATATCGCAGTTCTGATTGTAGATATCATCCGGATCTACCGCCTTAGCGCCAAATTCATCTACCGCGCGTTGTACATTGTCTTTATTGATATCCGTTACGATAAGCGTCGCCCCTTCTTCATGCAGATGACGGCATAAATTGTACGCAACGTTCCCTACGCCTTGTACCGCAATCGTCTTTCCGCCCAGATCATCATTGCCGAAGGCTGCTTTCACCGCTGCCTTCATCCCACGGTATACGCCATACGCTGTTACCGGAGACGGGTTACCGCTGCTGCCAAACGCCGGAGAAACCCCGGTTACATAGTCCGTCTCCATATGAATCGTATCCATGTCAGCTACGGTTGTGCCCACGTCTTCAGCCGTAATATAGCGGCCGTTCAACCCCTGAATATACCGGCCAAATGCGCGAAACATCTCTTCAGTTTTGTCTTTGCGCGGATCACCAATTATGACCGCTTTACCACCGCCCAGATTTAAACCGGCGCCTGCTGCCTTGTAAGTCATGCCACGCGCCAAGCGCAGTGCGTCTTCAATGGCGTCTTCTTCCGAGTCGTACGTCCACATCCGTGTCCCACCTAGCGCAGGGCCCAGTGTAGTATCATGTATAGCAATAATGGCTTTCAAACCGGAATTTTCATCCTGACAAAACACCAACTGTTCATAATCGTATCTTTCCATGTAGTCAAATATCTTCATGCTTGTTCCTGCCTCCTACAGAGATATCATAAAGTAAAACTTCCATCAGCTTAGGGTTCTTCATCCCCCACGCAGCATACGTAAAGTGAGGGGGCTGTTTGCCCGTTGAGCGGGATAAATAATGCTTGATATACACTGTATACAGTGTATATCAAAGGAAAACCTTTGGCATATCAAATGTATTATTCATAGTATAGTTTATTATTATCGCTCACCCATCATATTTCCTTGCAATGCCTATGCCAATACCATTTTTGTAAACGCTTCCTAAAAATATGTCTACACATTTGAATTTTCGTCAAAAAGTACAAGAAGAAAAAATTTTAATCCTGCAAAAAACTGCATATTGCGCAATATTTTGCATGCATTTTTTTGCTATAATCCATACTTTTCAATTTTATAATACAGATTACGAATAGAAACACCTAATTGTTTGGCGGTTTCTGTCTTATTTCCGCCATAATTGATTAGCGCTTCTCTAATAATATCTGCTTCCACTTCTTCAAGCCGCTCATTCAATGTCCGACCATCTTCCCTATGCTTCTTATCTATGCTCTTTTTTACTTTTTCTGCATTTTCTTCCTCTTCATTAGTTGCTACCAGCTCCGGCAAATGATACGGTTGCACAGTAGTTTCCTGAAACTTCATATTGATTAGCGAACGGCTGATGACATTCTCCAGCTCGCGTACATTCCCCGGCCATGAATAATTCACGAGCCGTTGCAGCATTTCAGGTGCCACATTTTGCACATTCCTTCCGTACTCTTGATTATATTTATGAATTAAATATTCTACGAGTTCCTCGATGTCCTGGGCCCTATAGCGTAACGGTGGAATGACGATCGGAAGCACATTGATCCGGTAATACAAATCTTCACGAAAGGTCCCAAGCTGCATCGCACGCTCCAAATTGACATGCGTAGCTGCAATAACACGCACATCAACAGCAACAGCTTTCGTACCGCCGATGCGAACAATTTCTTTTTCCTGAAGCACTCGCAATAGCTTTGCCTGTGTGCTCATGGATAGTTCACCGATTTCATCAAGAAAAATCGTTCCGCCACTCGCCTCTTCAAATAAGCCCTTCTTCCCTCCCCGCTTCGCACCGGTAAAGGCACCTTCCTCGTAGCCGAACAGTTCGCTCTCAAGTAACGTTTCAGGTATGGCGGCACAATTTACACGTACAAACTGACTATACTTTCGTGAACTTTCATTATGAATTGCATGTGCGAATAACTCCTTGCCCGTTCCCGATTCCCCCCGCAGAAGCACAGTCGCTGGAGTTCGGGCGGCTTTTCGTCCTTGTTCGATTGCATGCAATATGCCTTCACTTTTGCCCACAATATCATCAAACGTATAACTGGCCGCAAGCTTACGTACCAGACGCTTCACACGTTCCAGCTCTTCAGTTAGCTTTTTAATCTCAGATACGTCATGAAGTACCCCCACGCTCCCCTTCAGCACACCATCGACAACAACGGGAGCTACATTAACGACAACATCCCGCTTTTTCGGGCCAACTTTAAGCGGAACCCCTCGTACCGACTGACCGGTTCTGAGCACCTGCATATGCATGCTCTCCCCTTCCGAAATATCTACATTAGCAGGCTTTCCGATAATGTCCGCTTCTGTCAGCCCGGTCATGCGGGTATAAGCAGGATTAATCATGAGGCCGTTTCCCTGCATATCAACAACAGAGATGGCATCATTGGACGATTGAATAATGGCCGCAAGCAGGCTTTGCATATCCTTGAGCGTCGTAATTTCGTTCGTTAATGTCTCGACTTCGGTGACATCGCGGAATACAGCGACTGCTCCAATAATCTGCCCGTCCTGTTCAAGAATCGGCACCCGGTTCGTGACAATGCGGCGGGTTTTATCAAGTGATTGCTCTTGATTCAGTTCTGATTCACCCGAGCGAAGCACAAGATGGAGCCGTGAATTAGGGATCACTTCCTCTGCTTTTCTCCCTAGTGCTTCCTCCCTGTCTATACCCAAAATTCGCTCGGCAGCACGATTATACAGAGAAATAATCCCGTTTACATCAACTGCGATCATTGCATCATGCGTGGAATTAAGTACGGTATCAATTTGCCTTTGCTTGCCATGCAATACCTGTACAAGCTGGGTTCGTTCTTCGATGAGACGCATGATTACCGAAACGACATTTCCAGGAATGATAACCGTATCCTTGGGCTTTATCTCCTGCAATCTTCTATACACCGTATCACTACCGGTTACTTCAAGCACTACATCTACACCACGCGCAAAAAAAGATTGTATAGAAGCGCCCACTGCAATTCCAATTTTTTTGGCAAGTGTAATACCGGGCGCCTCTTTATCAATATCGACCACACCGATTACATCTACGCTATCCATCTGATGCAACACACGTAAAAGTGCCGTACCTCCGTGCCCGGCTCCCATAATCACAACCTTCATGCGTCTCCTCCCTCACCATGAAAAAAATTGCAGACTCTTATTATTTAACCAAAGCTTGACCGCTCGGGCAATAGTAGACAAAAGAAATAGAAAGGGATAAGATGAGAACAACAAGATTCATCAAGTTAGTTATACAGTAAGGTAGGTAAAGGTTATGCTGTTACGATTCGTTGCCGTTTTTATCATTTACATCATTCCAGGTGCCGTCGCGGCATATGGCTTCAAAACGATGCGGGATACACTGTACTTGTACTTTGATCCAGCCATCAATCAATTTTTGCTCGGAAAATTTCTGTTTGGCTTTGTACTGTTTGCACTCGGCGTCGCATTCATCGGAGGCTTTATCCTGCATCGTGATCGCAAAAAAAATCTCGTACAGCCTCGCTTCAGAAAAAAAGAACAGTGATAAAAACATGCTAACGGAACCGTATCAGTCACTTTTGCCTGTAGCGGTTCTTTTTACATAACATAAAACGGCCATTTGGCTTTCTTGTAGAAAAAGGACAAGTGAAGACGCCCGCAGTTTTTCTTGGTTCTTATCCTATGACCTTCCCCATCGGTCAATCCAGCGCAATAACGCATTTTGTTCGATGACAGTCGTTAATGAAACACGCTCCGTGTACACATGAAGGATAATAAGCCATGCAACAATAAGCCATTTTACCATCGGAGATAATGAGTACACACAAAGCGCTCCGCCAAGAAAACCAAGCAGGTTCGCTCCTGTATCCCCTAGCATAGCCCGTGCGGAAAAATCTGACGGCGCAGCAACGATTGTGCACATAAAAAGATACAAAAAAAACGGCATTTCCGTATCATGCACAGAGCCTACCGTCACACAGAGCAACAAAAGAAACCAGAAGCCTTTCAAAGCGCGTCCGGGACGCACATCCAGCAAATTGATAAAATTCGCGCTTAATGCAAGCAGCAATACGTCTGTAATAAATGAAGAAACCGTATCAGACTCCAAAAATGCCACACCTGCGGCACAACTGCCGATTATCCAAACCTTTAGCATTCCTGTCGTTATCCGTCCTTCTCGCCACAGTATGCCAAAGTGGCCACGCAATCCTTTCATTCTTGATTGACCTATTCGATCATCCAGCCATCCGGCAAATGAGACGATAATAGATGGACCAATAAGCCAAACAGAAGCAGGCTCACAAAAGACAAACCACACCAAGGCTATCCAAAACACCAGCCCATAGCCCAGCGGAATAGCATCACCATTATAATTTGGTGCCATCCATCTTCTTCGCTCGAACAAAAAACGAAGGTTCTTCATCCCCGTAAAACTGATGACCCACCCTCCCGCAAACATGATAAGCCACTTGCTCATCTTCCTATCTCCCGTCTCTTCGCCATCACCTTTTGAATCGCTAAATACTGCCGTCCCCGATGCCAAAAGCCTTCCAGACTTTTACCGTGTTCACGATGCCGAATTACAAGCGGTACTTCACGTATCGGGAGTCCTGCCCGAAGCACATCCACCGTCATCGCAGCTTCAATCCCGAAGCCTACATCCCATTCTTTTACCGCTTCGACCGCTCTGCGCGTTAATGCACGCTGGCCGGATAAAGGCGCCTGTATTGTTATGCCGGTTATTTGCCGGATTTTTCGCCTGGCCAAACGTTTGGCCAGCCCAAAACCACCACGCTCTGCGGCGGGCGGACATGCGATAGCCATCTCACACTCTCCAGACCTCACTATGCTTAAAAGACACTCCGTGTATCTTGCTGTTGTTCCTACATCCGCATCCACAAATAAAAAGTAATCGGCGTCCACCGCTTCAATCCCTTGCCTTAATGCCTTGCCTTTTCCTTCGTTCTTATGTAAGCAGACGACATCATCAGCCCATATTTTTGCAAGCACGCCCGTGCCATCCTCGCTTCCGTCGTCCACTACAACGAGCCAACAATCAAGGAAGGAAGGATGCTGGCGCAATGTCCGCAATGTTTCCGAGATGTATGACGCTTCATTGTAGGCCGGAACGATAATTGCAGCCCTCCCTTTCATCGCTTCGTCTGCATAAGTGTTTTTAACTGGCGAAACAAGGGCAATCCTGTAAATATAAACGGTGAGTGCAAATGATGAATACCCCTGGCATCGACCAATTTACTGCCTACTTTCATTCGTACCAGCAGCGTGCTGGCCATACCGTGGCGGTTCTTCTCCAGAAAGTCTTCCATTGATGTATGGGTGCCTATTCCGACAATAAGCGAAGCCTTGTTATCATACGCGTATAACAGGGCCATATCTTCACTCGTGCCTGGCGCCCGCAAAAGATGGTAAGGTATCCCTAACGATTGAATCCGCTCTTCTCCCGGAGCGTGTCCATCCGCATAGGCATGCACAATAACATCCTTCGTCTCATACAACGCCTGATCGCTTACACTATCCATATCCCCCATAATAATATCCGGCCGCCATCCCTGCGCAAGCAATGCATCGCCGCCGCCATCCACTCCAATAAGTACAGGTCGGTATACCGTAATATAGTTTCGAATCGCTTGCAAATCCTCTTCATAATGCCGACCGCGTGAAACAACTACTGCGTGCCGACCAGAAATCATTGTATGAAGCGATAAACCCGGAAGCGGGCGAAACAAATTCTCCTTCTCACGCAATGCATAATGCAGGGTATTATCAATAAAGCGTGCCAGCCTCTCAGATGTATTTTTTTTTGCTTTTTGATAGGTTACTTTCCACTCTTCATGAGTTACTGGCAACAGGCGAGTAAGCATCATCTTATCCCGTTCCCGAAATAAGTAATGACCATCAATAACCACTTTTTCACCATTTGAAACTTCTCCCGGCAGACCGGACTGTGCTGGACAATCATACAGCGGTATCCCCATATCAAGCAAAAGCCTTGCCCCTTGCACTTCATATTCTCCTGTAAAGGATACTGCGCAATTCACTACCGCTTTTACCTTTCGCTCAATAAGTTCACGGGCTGCCAATTCATCAATATCGGTATGCTCGATAATTGCAATATCTCCGGGACGCAGCGATGCTGTCATATGTTTTGTTATACGACCATATCGAACCGGGCCGCATACAGTGTTGTTTCTTCCTAGACGTATGAACATACTCCGCTCAACTCCTTCCCTATCTATATAAATTACACTTGGTATTTTGACAAGATAGCGTGGTTGGAAGTAGGAGATTCGGAAAAAAGAAGAGGTTAGATGCGCCCTGTGCCCCAACAGAAAAAAGGCCAGCGTGTCTTTTTCCGCCCACTTCCGTCCTTCCTTCTTTTCTTACCTCTCACCACAAACATGTGTCGATTTATCAAATCATATGTATATAGTATGGAAGGAAGCCGGTTTTTCCATACAGGAGCTTCTGCTGTGAAGGAACACGTTCTATTCTTCTCATTTTCCACAAAAATAAAGAGAAGGCTACACCATCTGGCGTTCTCCCTTCTCCTGTATCGTACACGTTATTTTCTTACAACTCTTCCTTTCCAGCGCTTCATGCCGCCGGATACATTATAAAGATTTGTGAAGCCTTCTTTCTTCAGAATACGCGCAGCCTGGGAACTGCGAAAACCGCTCTCGCAGATAAGAAACGTCTCCTTATCTTTAGGAATACCGTTTACCGCCGATTTTACCTGGCCAAGTGGAATATTACGAGCGCCTTGAATATGCCCATTCCGGTATTCATTCGGCTCGCGCACATCGATAATTTGCTTGCCCTTCGCCTGCTTTATCATCTCCTGCAATTCATCCGCAGATATCTTCTTTACGCCACGCGGAGGCAATATGCGGTAAAGAATAAATACAATTAACAATCCCAGCAATGCTACAGATAACCAATCCATGTTCTTCTCTCTCTCCTTTTTAAATATACCGTTAATGGTATGGTACTACAGCTTATCCAGGCTTGCAACTGGCAGTGAAAGGCCCCACAAGGCAAGTAACATTACCTGTGAGGCCATATTTTTTACTGATGGATGCGGAATCGGTTGACAACTTCATGAAGTTGAATGGACAGCTCTTTAAGCCGATGACTGTCATTTAGAATTTCTTGAGCAGAAGCGGCCTGCTGCTCGCTAGAGGCACCGACCTGCTCTGTGCTCGCCGAAGCTTCTTCGGTTATGGCTGCGATGCTTTCCATCGATTCAGCAACGACCATCGTATTATGCTCTACCTGCTTTATCTCCCGGGTAATCGCTTCAGTTAACTCCGTCACTTCATCAATCATAGCTGCCATCTCAGAGAAGTATGCACCTGATTTTTCAACCATAGTACGTCCTTCCTGCACGGTAGATACGCCGTCCGAAATCGATTGCGATGCCCGGTTCGCTTCCTTCTGTGTATCGGAGATAAGCGTTTGGATCTGAGAAGTAGCCTGATTGGTCTGCTCGGCCAGCTTGCGCACTTCACCGGCTACGACGGCAAAACCTTTGCCGTGTTCGCCTGCGCGGGCTGCTTCAATGCTGGCATTCAACGCAAGAAGGTTCGTCTGCTCCGCAATGCTGGAAATCAAAGTAACAATACCGCCGATTTCGTTTGACTTATCCTCTAGCCCCCGCATCATCCCGGCCGATTCATGAATGCGTTCATCTACATCCTGCATCCGGCTCACAGCCTGTCCAGAAACCTTTAGACCTTCCCTAGAAAGCTCAGACATTTTCGTAAACGCACCAACCATACAAGATGCTTGCTCAGAGATATTGTCAATCGTATGCTTCATCGCACCCATCTCTCCGGTTACTTCACTAACCGAGTCAGCGATGTCGGTCGAACCGGTAGCCAGGTCCTGAATGGTAAGGGCCACTTCTTCTGCGGCTCGCTTTGTCTCCTCGCTGGAAATAGTCATATTCTGTGAAGAATGTTCCAGATGAGTGGAAGTCGTCTTCATCGTTTCAATAATGTCACTCATATTTTCAATCATTTTATCAAAGTTCTGACTCAATTTTCCCACTTCATCTTCACTATGCACGTTGGCACGCACCGTCAAATTCCCCTGAGCCAGTTCAGCCGTCACATCACTCAAGCGACGAATCGGACGCACAAAGCGGGAAGCAAACAATATAAGGATGATACATGTAAAGATAAGAACCCCGGCTGCGGTTGCTATAGAGATTTTGGCGAGATATGATAATTGTTCCGTCGCTTCACTCGCCGGTGCAGTAATAATAAGCGACCAACTTGTTCGCGGAATAAATGTATAGTAGCTTAGTTTAGCTTCATTTTTGTCCGTATAGCGTAAAGAACCAGTCTGTCCTGTTTGCGATTTTTTTATGATAGAGATTAAGTCTTGATTCGAGCCTTTCAGTACATTTTCTTTAAGAATTTTGTCTTTTTCTGGATGCGCGACAACCATGCCATCTTTCTGGACCATGAAAGCATATCCTGTCCTGCCGAGCTTGACGTCCGACAGCACACTTGTTAGATAATCTGTCGTAATAGCTCCGGCCAAAACGCCTTTCCGTTCACCGTTCTCCGTCTCTAACGGCATAGCCAATACGATGATTTTTTTACCGGTCGTTTTCGCTACAACTACATCAGAAATAGCGGGAAGCCCGCTCATAGCGCGTTTAAAATATGGACGATCAGCAATATTAGCCCTATCTCCAGCCGTCGTAACCATATTTCCCTTCTCATCGCTTACGAAGAAATAATCAAATTCTTGATTAATGTCCAACTCTTTCTTTAGAAAGGGAACAGCCGACTCTGGCGTTCCATTTTTCACATCATCCGATTGAGATATTGTGTTAAGCACGCTTTCCCGTACCGAAATCCATGTACTAATCTGCTTCTTTAAGTTAACAAGCTGCAGATTGGCCTTCTCGTTAAAATTTTGTTCGAGAAACTCCGTTGCTTTAGAATGGTTAATCCATGCGATGGTGGATAGCGATACAATCAGAATAGGTAAAACCATCCCCAACAGCTTGCTTCTCAATGATTTCAAGACACTCTCCTCCCCCTCTTGTCGAAGTTTGTCTTTATTACTATATAACCTTATTCCTAATTCTAGCAATATATAAATAGGTAGAAAATAAGAATATTTTAGTTCTCATTTCATAATGCATTCGTTATTTATGGTACAGTAGAATTAGGTAAAGCAAGAAAGGAGCGGGAGCTATGCTTGAACATATGCTGTTTCAAGCATTATCGGATGGGGTCCTCATTATGGATCGCAACCGTATTATTCAAGAAATCAATCCGGCTGCTACCCGAATGACCGGCTGGGAAACAGGACATAAAGTGCCATATTGCCTATTCTGTCAGTACAGAGAGGTGGAACATGATGAAGAGCGCTGTCTGCTAATGGGAAAAAATGCACCTTCCTATTTTGAATCGGAAATGCCAACCTTGTATGGCGAGAGTATACCTGTCTCATTTAGCACTACATATCTTCCTGCAGAAGACGGAACAGTCGAGCATACGCTTCTTATGCTGCGTGATATTTCCCAGAAAAAACAGGAAGAAGAAGCTCGCATGGCCAAGCTACTTGCTCGTCAGACCATCGAAGCACAGGAAGCGGAGCGTAAACGGCTCGCACAGGAGCTGCATGATGGAATTGGACAATCCTTGTACAGTATCTCGATGGCACTCGGCCTTTTGCGGCAAATCGTACCGGAGTCGGGTACACAACTGTTCGCTACAGCATCTGCCACCCTTGCTGATACGATGAGAGAAGTAAAGCAGCTGTCGGTGACACTTCGCCCGCCAGCGCTTGACATTCTTGGCCTTAAAGCTGCACTCGTATCTCTTATCCGCCAAATGGAGCAACACTTCTCATTAAAAATAACAATGCGCTACAAGCTCCCCTTAGGTTTGCGCATGTCCTCTTCTATGGAATTGCATATTTATCGTATCGTACAGGAAATACTCTCGAATGCAGCCAAGCATGCAAAAAGCCCGGTGCTCTTCCTGTCTTTGCGCCCCCTGTCCAATCGTTTCGGACTCCGCCTTACGATTCGAGATAAGGGGAAGGGGTTTGATCCGATTCATGTTTATCGGCACAGTACCGGACTCGGATTAAAGCATCTTGCAGAACGGACAAAACTGCTTCAAGGGAGCATGCACATCAGCAGTGCGCCTGGGCGTGGTACCGTTCTTCGTTTTGTCATACCATTCACGAGCACGGAGGAAACCGACAATGAAAAAAATTAGCATCGTACTCATTGAAGATCATGTGATTGTTCGCTCTGGGCTTACTATGTTTCTAAACAGTCAACCGGATATGATTGTAGTAGGTGAAGCGGCTGATGGAAAGGAAGGCTTACTGCGTCTACATGCCGTTCACCCTGATGTAGTCATTACCGATTTATCTATGCCTAAAGGAATGGATGGCTTTACAACCTTACAAGAAATCCGTCTTTCTTTTCCTGATGTGCCGGTTCTTGTTCTAACAATGTATGATGATGAGATTTACTTAAAGGAAGCATTGCGACTTGGTGCTCATGGTCTTGTATTAAAACAAACGGATCCTTACCAGCTACTAACCGCAATTCGCACACTTATAGAGGGGAAAAAATATTTTGATACCACTTTTACGGAAGAAACCATTCTTCGCTTCCAGCATGAAATCACCAAAGAAGAATCCAAATCCCTGTTAACCGCACGTGAAGAAGAAGTGCTACGTCTTACAGCCAGAGGATATACGAATAAAGAGATTTCAAACAAACTATTCATCAGTGTAAAAACGGTGGAAAACCATAAAACGAGTCTTATGAAAAAGCTACATATGACCACACGGGCTGAACTGGTGCAATACGCAATAGAAAAAGGGCTTTTGCCTGTGCAAAAGCCCTTGTAAGCTTGACTATGAGCCGATGTAATGGGATAGCTGCGGTAACAGGCGCGTCTCATGAATCATTCCCGACTGACAAAGTGGACAGGCTGGCTCGGCCGAAAATGAGTATTCCTGTCGCATCCATCCCTTGCATACATCGTTCGTGCAACTCCACACAATCATCTCAAACATTGGAATTTCTTCCACCTGCTGTTTGCCTCGCATGAAAGCCATATCTTCCCCGCCCTTCCCATGAAAGTATCCATAGTATGCCTTTCTCCATGGTTTTTATGCTTTTTTGTCGAAAAAAGCGAAACAACACTTCTTTTGATAACCTTTGTCGAGTCGGTAGGAACTTTTTTATTTATGCCGTATTCTTTATTATAAAGCATGTGAGGATGAGGAGGATGATGTAGAATGCAAAGCAATAGCATGTGGATGGCGTCAAAAGATGTGGCCGAAAAATTGGATGTAAGCGTGCGTACTATACGCAATTGGATAGATACATTCAGCCCATATATGGTGCTGCAAAAAAACAGCCAGGGACATTTTCTCTTGAGCGAGCAAGCATTCAATCTGCTCATTGAAATTAAGCGAGTCAAAGATTCAGGAATTCAAACGCTAAAAGAAGTCGAGGAAGTGCTATTGCTCGAAAGAATCCTCCCTGAAAAAAAAGACTTGGATATTGACTACGATCTGCCTGTGGAAAGCTCTCCTCAAAAACCGAAAGCGGATACAACACACTATTTATTTAATCGAATGAACGAGATGGAACGCCACTTAAGCCAGCAATTGTTCGACACTATGCACGAACTTAGCCAGGCATACGAAACCTCTGCTGCACAACAGCAGAAAGAAACAACACTGCCAGAAGATTTAATGCTTACTCAATATTACAAGGAAATTCTACTTAAAATGGAAGAAATGGAAAAAAAACAGGAAGAGCTTCGTCTCGAACTCCGCAAAATGAATTTTGAAATTCAAATGATCGGCGCCATACAAAAACAGGAAGAGAAAAAGAAAAAGGGTTTTTCCTGGCCTCTTTTCGGCTTTTCAAGCAAAGCAAAACGCAAAAGAGCTCAAACATAAAAAACTGAAAATTACATGTATAACCCTTTCAGGGTATCACAGTTAAAAGAAAGATTTTACTATGGTACCCTGAAAGGGTTTTTTCTTAATTTGAATAACGTTTCTTACAATTTTTCAAGCAAAATAAAAAGCCTGAGTCCGATGAAATTTCGAACTCAGGTTGCATAGACACTTTTCTTTATTCCTTCACTTCGCTGGCATACAATTCTTCCCCAACATCTCCGTGTTGCTGCTTCGTGGCCTCTTCTTCAGCCTTATCCAGTTTACGCAACATCAAACGGACAATACGCAGATGGTCAACCTCAATGACCTTAAACTCATAGCCATGCGAATAAACAACCTGCCCTACCTGTGGCGGAAACTCCACCTGCGAGAACACCCATCCGCCGATTGTATCATAATCGTCGGAGTTAATATCCAATCCGAAACGATCATTCACTTCTTCAATCAACAAGCGGCCGTCTACAGAATATGTTGTATCCGCTTTCTGCTCAATATGCGGTCTCTCTTCGTCAAATTCATCCTGGATTTCTCCAACGATCTCTTCCAGAATATCTTCCACGGTTACAAGCCCCGCCGTCCCACCATATTCATCGATAACAATAGCCATCTGAGAGCGGTTGCGCTGCATTTGCTTCAGCAAATCGCTAATATGAATCGATTCAGGAACACGTTCTACCGGACGAATGATAGAGTTCAAATCGTTCTTCTTATCGCTCATGTACAATCGGTATATGTCCTTAATATGGACGAAACCGATAATGTTATCCTTATCTCCCGCCGCTACCGGATAACGCGTGTGCATTTCCTCCATAATGACCTTGAATGTCTCCTCAAAGTCATCATCCTGAAACACACAAACCATATCGGTACGGGGAATCATAATTTCACGGGCATTGCGCTCCGCGAATTCAAACACATTGTCCACAAGCGTTAGCTCCGTCTGATCAATTAAACCGCTTTTGTGGCTTTGCTGCATCAAAATTCGGATTTCCTCCTCAGTATGGGCCGAATCATGATCAGTTGTCGGTTGAATGCCGACAAAACGCAGAAAGAAAAATGCCGTTCGGTTCAATGCCCAGATAAACGGATACATAATTTTGTGGAACAAAATCAGCGGTCCCGCTGTCCACAATGTCGTCGTCTCCGCTTTTTGAATGGCCATGGATTTCGGGGCCAGTTCCCCCAATACAATGTGGAGAAACGTAATTGTCGCAAATGCGATAATGAAAGAGAGCGTATGGGTAAGCGTCTCCGGTACATGCAAGGCATGCATAATCGGTCCAAGCAATTCCGCGATAGCTGGCTCTCCAATCCATCCAAGTCCTAGCGAGGCAAGTGTAATACCCAGCTGGGTCGCCGACAGATACGCATCCAGATTATCCGTCAGTGTCTTTGCCAGATTGGCGCGCTTGTTTCCTTCCATCACAAGTTGATTAATTCTAGTGCTTCGGACTTTCACGATCGCAAATTCTGCTGCCACAAAAAAACCATTTAGAAAGACCAGAAGAAAAACGGCAGCAAGGTAAAGTAAGGCAGACAGTGGGTCAGTACTCAACTAGACTCTGTCACTCTCAAGAATGACAGATACACCTCCTTTGTTACAGCAAAAAATATAGAACACGTACATCTACCCATATAATTTATTTATACCACATGACGGACAATTTATAAATGGGCCGCGCGCATTGCACACAGCCCATCCGTATCTGCTGTTAGTCTTCTTTATTAGACGTGAAAATCCAGATGTATTCAAGTAATTGCATTACGGCCACCAGCGTGGAAGCTACATATGTGAGCGCAGCTGCACCCAGCACTTTATCCACCCCTCTTTTTTCATCCCTTGCAACAAAGCCTTCCGCAAGCATAAGACGCTTCGCACGCGAGCTTGCATTAAACTCCACTGGAAGCGTGATCAGTTGGAACGCTACAGCTACAGAGAAGAAAATAATCCCAATAAGCAACAGGTTGGTCATCTTAAAGAATACACCTGCCAGCAAAAGAAACGGGGCAATTCCGGACGTTAAATTCACGGCAGGAAACATACGATGGCGCAGCACAAGCATGCTGTACCCTTCCTTATGCTGAATCGCGTGACCGACCTCGTGTGCTGCAACAGAAATGGAAGAAATCGAATTACCGTAATATACTGGCTCTGACAGGCGCACCGCATTAGACATCGGGTCGAAATGGTCCGTCAATGTTCCCGGAACCGGTTCGACAGGCACATGATGTAGACCATTATCGTCAAGAATTCGGCGTGCTACCTCTGCTCCACTCATTCCAGATTGCGCCGGAACTTGCGAAAATTTGTTGAAGTTGCCCTTTACTTTAAATTGTGCCCAGATCGTCAGCGCAAATGCCGCCAAGATCAAGGGAGTTATCCATGTAAACATCAAGACTTTCCTGCCTCCTTTATTTATCTGTTTAAATGAGTCTCTGCTTACTTATTTATTCTTAAAACGGCGCATCGCCAAGCAGTAGCATAAGCGTCTGTAAAAGCGAACCGCTCTGTACCGACAACTGCCGTGCAACCAAGCGTGCCT
This sequence comes from Aneurinibacillus aneurinilyticus ATCC 12856, assembly GCF_000466385.1. Lineage (GTDB taxonomy): Bacteria > Bacillota > Bacilli > Aneurinibacillales > Aneurinibacillaceae > Aneurinibacillus > Aneurinibacillus aneurinilyticus. The sequence goes on along the minus strand of NZ_KE952665.1, from coordinate 33,035 downwards.
GCTTTTCATCCAGCGTTTTTAAATACATCTTCAATTCTTGCACGCGTTCTTCGAGCCTACGCATGTCACCCTGGATTTCTTGTACATGCTGTACAACTTCAATCGCTTCTCGCTTTATGCCACCCGCCTGCCATCCAGCCATCTGTTCCTTAATTTCTTCGAGCGAAAACTTCCGCCGCTTCAGGCTTTCAATGAATCTTAGGCGTTCCAGCGTATCCTCCGGATAAAGACGATAATTCGCTTCCGAGCGACGTGCAATTAACAGTCCCAGGTTCGTATAGTAATCAATGGTACGCTTGCTTACCTGCGCCTGTGCCGCTACTTCTCCTATACGATACAACTTCCCATCGGTTTCACTTCCTTTCCCTTACCTCAATTTTACCACAATACCGACAAACCAGACAGTCGAACGTGATGGTTAATGTGCCAGTTATGCGCGGTAAGGATTATGTCGATGCGGATATTCATCTGCAAATGCCTGATCCAATCTGAAGAGCGACGTTTCCCTCCATTCTATATGAACAAGCGTACCGTTCTCATAGCCTGCAATCGGGATATATCCGCTCTCAAGCGGTGTCTCTTCCTCAAGGTATTGATATTCGGTTAATGCCATCAATGTCGTAGCCAGCGGATTGGCTTCCAATTCGCTTAAATTCACCACTTGATATACATCAAGCAACTGCGGTGTCATCGTTACCACGAGCAGGTGTGTCTCTTCATCCGCTCGATTCTTTCCGATTTTCTCCCCAATCCACAGCAAAAGCTTCGCTTCACGCGCCTGAGGATTCGGATGACGTCGCATCATCCAGAATGCACGAAATATCGTGCTCATAACAAGCTCCCGGGCTCCTTCTTCACCAAATCGATTCTCCATTAATCGATAATCAAAATAAAACGAAAACCCTTTCTCACGCAAGCGAGATAATTCCAGCTTTTCTCCATAAATGGTCGTCTCGGGCATTTCATCGGCCTCTTCCTTCGTCGGATCATACCGATAAGCTGCAAGCATAAGTTCCACGGCCCGCTCCGTTTCCTGATCGGAAAAAGAAATTGCTTCCGAATACAAATGCATAATTCCCGCTTCCACATCCGCCAAATAATGTACCCAAATGCGTTCCTGTTCAAGGAAACGAACCGCTAAATAACGGTCCGTACTCTTCGTTATTTGAAAGGAAAGCGGATAACCGAGCGGATCTTCCGGATCGGTTACAACCCATAGCACTGCAATCCAATTGTCTTTATGACGTGAAAAATCAAGATACACTTCCGCTTCCGCCTGCTCGCCAAAGCTATCAATATCCTCATATATGATACATACCTCTACATCGCCCTCGGCAGTTAATCTGGGAAAATAACGCATACCGTCTTCCTGTACCGTTGTGTATATATCCTGAAAAGATAATTGGTTCAGCGTATTTCCAAGCGTATCGCTACCTAAAGACGCACGATTGGGAGGCAAAGGGATGGACGGCTTTATTATTTTCCATTCTTCCATTACATTTCCGCCTTTCTCTACTCTTCTTCAAGCAAGTTCTTCTTAATCACTTTCCATTCTTCCATCTTTTTAAAGAATGTATAGTCCGTCGAATCGATTTGGATAGGCGTCATCGTAATATACTTGTTTCGAATCATGTGGTAATCCTTGTTGTTGATTTTTTTCAGCTCCCCATATTCACGATCCAGCCAATACTCCGGCACTCCTGATACTCCCGGTCGTTCATCAATGCGATCGCGGTAATGATGAATATCAAGCCCAGTTACTACCACACCACGCAATTCAGCGCTTTTGATATGCGGAACATTGATGTTAATTAGCACATCGACTGGAATATCATGAATTTTAATTTCTTCCCAAATTGGACGTACAAGCTTCTCCACTTCACCGAAATCATCCTTATGGAAATGATTCTCATACGATACCGCTATCGCTGGCACTTCATAAATGACCGCCTCACGCGCAGCGCTTACAGTTCCCGAATAATAAATGTCTTTACCAAGATTGAGCCCTGCATTAATTCCTGATATCACCAAATCCGGACGTTCCCGCAAAATGACGTTAATCGCCATTTTCACACAGTCAGCAGGGGTTCCATTTACGGCCCATGCTTGTATATGTTTCATTCCATGAAAATCCACTCGTTTAACCGTTAGACCTTCCCGCACCGTAATTCTCTGGCCTTCTGCGCTTCGTTCTGTATCAGGCGCTACGACAATAATTTCCGCTAATCCATCAAGCGATTTCACCAGTTTATGAATACCCAGTGCATGAATACCATCATCGTTTGTTACCACTACTTTATACATTGTACATAATCCTCCACATCGATGTTTTTCTTTCTATACATTGTACTCGTTCATTTGTGAAAAAGCACGAAAATACAACCCATTCTTTGAAAGCGCTTCGCTTGTTTCCTATTCGTTCTTTGTTCACAAATTGTTTAGAAACAGCATTTGCGGCGCATGCAAAATCCATGTATATTGAGTGAGGAATCATTTTCAAGCAATCCATACAAACATGAAAAAGGCGCAGCAAAAACATGGATAGAAAGGAAGTATCATGAAGATTTTGCGAGAATTCGAACGTGTTTTCGAGACGCATCGTATCCCATACCATTTAGAGCAAAAAGAAGAGCACCATTATCTTTATCGTACAGAGGAAGAGATGCGGGACGCTGGTATGACGCCCAACAACGTGATGCTTGATTTGTTCTTTGATCATAAGAATGAAGCCATGTTTCTTGGCATGATTCGCGTTCCCCACAAGCTGCGCGGTAAAAACATCGGGGCCGATATTGTAACGATTATGAAAGAATTCGCGAAGGAACACCACTGGGTCATTATTTTGGAAAGTGCACCGGAAAATCTCCTGTTCTGGCAAAAGATGCATTTCTCAAGTTTCATGTACGAGACATACGGCTTCTGGATGATGGGCTACGGTGCAAAAAGCAAACTGATTTTCAAAGTAAAGTGGACACAGATGAAAAAAAACTTGTATGCAGAAGCATTCTAGATAACCATTTTTTCAAGCGATCAAAAAAGTCGCCATGTGCAAACGAGGAAACTCATTCTCCCGCACACGGCGACATAGCCTATCTATATAAAAATCATTTAACGTAGTAACAAAAACCCAGGTGGTTGAAAGGAGAAAATTCTCCAAGTATTGAGGTAGGGGTATTACTGCTCGTTAAAGCGGGACAAATTATTGAATCCGTTCCAGTTTTCTGAATGGATAAAAGATGAACTCCGCCCGGCCAACAATGTTTCTCTGGGAGATAAAACCGATTTCACGGCTGTCCATACTTCGGTTTCGGTTATCACCCATAACAAAATAAGAAGCAGGCGGCACTTTAATTTTTTCGAATTCACCTAGCGTTACTTCATTAATGTATGGCTCGTCCACTATCTTTCCATTTCGGTACAGCGTACCATTCGTAAGTTCTAACTCATCGCCTCCCACCCCAATAATCCGCTTAATGTAGTCCTCCCTATCATTAGCATGCAATACGATTACATCTCCGTAGCCTGGGCTCTTCATATGATAAACCCATTTATTCACTACAATACGTTCATGATCTTCCAAGGTCGGATACATGGAGGTGCCTTCTACTACATACGGAGCAAAAAAGAAAATACGTATCACAACAATCCCCATGACAAGAGCCAAAAACCACCTGCTCCACTGCACGATTCCTGTATTTTTTTCCACCGTTCCGCATCCCCCTGCGTTGATTTATTTACTTCTATTTTCCCTATTTTTAGGTTATCTGTACAGGGGGATAGGTTGTCGAATAAAGAGTTATTTTGCAGCGGCTTTACGTTTCGGACGGATCGGGTTCTCTTCCCAGTTCAATTCTACATCTCCATTAACAAACGTTTGGCATGCAAGCCGATACCCTTGAGCAATCAGGTCTTCACCCAATCTCTCGACTTCCTTCTTGCTTACTTTGCTCAAGTTCTGTGCTCCATCATCAATTTTTACAACGCATGTACCGCAAATGCCGCCCCCGCATTTATAGGGAATACCACCTTCGTAACGAATCGACATGCGCAATAGATTTGATTCTTTAGAAACCTCTAATTTTTTGCCACTAGTTTTGAAATCAATTTTTTGCATCCTCTGTTCCCTGCCTTTCGTATTCTAATTATTCCAACTATATCATACATACTTCACTTTTGGTATACAATATACTAAAATTTAATATTTTACAATTTGAACTAGTATTATTCACACTTTTTTTATATACTTTTGGTATACAAAATACAATTAGGTAGGTGAAAAGATTGAATGCGATTAAAATCGGAATTATCGGCCTTGGTACTATCGGACATGCTGTCGCGTCATATAGCATGGAACGCTATGCTGAACAGATCGAAGTAAAAGCCGCACTTGTCCGCAATGAATCCCGGGATTATCGTCTGCCTGCTTCCTGCCTTATTACATCAGATGAGGACGCGTTCTTTGCCGAGGATATGGATATTATTGTAGAAGCAGCCGGACATACAGCCGTAAAAACATACGGGGTGCGCGCGCTCCGTCACGCTTCCTTCATCGTGGCAAGCATCGGGGCACTAGCCGAAGCAAATGTATTGAAAGAATTACGGGCTACTGCAGCACAATACCATACTCAACTGCTCGTTCCTTCCGCTGCTATCGGTGGATTGGACCGTATTTGTGCCATGACTCTTGAAGAAATCGATCGTATCGAACTGATTACGCGTAAGCCTCCAGTCGCCTGGTATGGCACATTCGCGGAAGAAAAGGTAGAACTTTCTGCCGTATCTGAACCAACTCTCATTTTTAACGGAACGGCTAACGAATCGGCGTTGCTTTTTCCCGAAAGTGTCAATGTATCCGCAGCCTTGAGTCTGGCAGGAATCGGATTTGAAAATACACATGTCCAAGTATATGTGGACCCTACCATTACACGGAATACACATCAAATTATTGTCGAAGGATTCGCCGGAAGAATTAAACTATCCCTACAAAACACCCCTTCAGCACACAATCCAAAAACAGGATACATTGTCGCAATGAGTATTGTTAAAGTGTTACGCCAGTATACGAATCCTTTTGTGATAGGCGTATAAACTTTTATCTATGAACATAGACATAGAAAAGAGAAGAACCTCCAGAAAATTTTGGAGGTTTTTCTCTTTTCTATCGTCAAATTAATACTTTTCAGCTAAAATAAATAAAACTAAAGTATTTTCAAAACTATTATAATAGTCACATATTTCTTTGTGCGAGTAAGTAAATTTTAGAAAGGGGAGCATAGTATGATGCGCATGTCGATCCAGAAGAAATTGTTTTACGGATTTCTTGCTGTCCTGCTGCTATCTGGCATCGCCACAGGAATTGCTAGTTATCAACTTTCAGTAGTTGATCGAATTTATCAGCAAGTAGTCAATGATCGTATGGAGAAAATGATACTAGTGAAAGAATTGACCACTCTAGCCAATGAACAATCGGCAACCCTGCGCGAATATTTGCTGACGGGTGATGAAGGAAGCTTAAAATACTATGAAGCAGCCAAAAATGAATACATAAAAATCAGCGGGAAACTCGGTTCTACCACCAGTCAGGCCGACAATAAAAACCAGCTCAGCCAATTGAATCAACTCCAAACCTCCTACAACGATACAGCCTACCAAATTATTTTCTATAAGCAGCAAAACAACCAGCAAGAATACTTACGCTTAATACAAGAAAAAGAAAAAGTAACAAGCAGACAATTCCTCACCAAGGCCAAAGAGTTCGGGCTAATGCAGCAGGAACTTCTACAGAAGAGCATCGCCGAAACCACCAAGCGTGTAACGATTATTAAGATGACGATTTTCACTATTTGCTTGCTTGCGCTTGCCGGAAGCTGTGTTATCGCTATGTATATCAGCCGCCTTATTTTCATTCCGGTACGTGCACTAACAGCTAATGCACGGGAAATCGCAGCCGGTATCCTATCGGGACCGGATGTGATAGTCAAAAACAAAGATGAGCTGGGTGAAATGTCGCAAACATTTAACCTAATGAAGCAAAACATTCGAACGCTCATTCAGAAATCCGATAGTACAGCAAAGCATGTAGCCGCCTCCTCCAAAGACCTGTACGTTAGTGCGGAGCAAACGGCAGAAATCGCCACCCAGGTCGCTTCTACTATTCAAGAGGTAGCCAGCGGCGCTGAGCGACAGGCCAAAGGCATGAGCGAAAGCAAGCATGCAATCAGTGAAAATGCACAGGCTGTGCAACGAATAGCCAAGGCAACCTCTATGGTATCCGGTTCAGCATCAGATGTACTTGAGGAGGCTCGTCAAGGGCAAGAGGTTATTACAAGAGCCATACAGCAAATGCAAAGCATTCAAAAATCCGTTAAAGAATCGTCTGATAGTATCCATGCCTTAGGAGAAAGCTCACAGGAAATCTGCAATATTGCGCAAGTAATTCAGCAAATTGCCGATCAAACGAATCTACTTGCATTAAATGCAGCTATTGAAGCCGCACGGGCAGGTGAACACGGCAAAGGCTTTGCCGTCGTTGCCGACGAAGTACGAAAACTGGCCGAACAGTCCCGACAATCGACAGAACATATTGCCGCACGTATCACCCAGATTCAACAGCGTACAGAACAGGCAATACAAGCGATGGACTATGGAACCAACGAAGCAGAAGCTGGCACGGTCATTGTGGATGAAGCAGGTAGTGCGTTTACGCGTATCTTCACACTCGTTCAGCAGGTGGCAGAAGAGGTTCAGGAGGTTTCCGTCAGCGCAGAGCAAATCTCGGCCAGTACATTTCAGATGACGTCCTCTTTGGAACAATTGCTCCTTGTCTCGGAATCAATTGCCAATGGAACACAGGGGGTAGCAGCAGCAGCCCAGGAACAATTGGCCTCTATCGAAGAAGTTAGCACTGCAGCCGATTCGCTTAGTAGACTTTCTCATGAACTACAGACTGAAATTAGCCAGTTTAAAACATAGAAGAAAAATATGTGGGGTGCTGTCGTTCATCCTTTTTTGCCTGCCAACTGCACGATTTGCAAAAACATCTATTTTCTTATACGACAAAAAAGCTAGGGGCTTTGTATAAACAAAGCACTAGCTTTTGTATTTTGTATACCATATAAAATTAAAATGATCCATTGCCTTTTACTCCTTCACATACGTGTAAAGAGTTCGAACGCGGCGAAGATGGCAAGGAAACGAGAAGATCGATCTGTACCGGCTGGCCCGGAGGTAGTGGAACAGGTGCAATTGTACATATTTCACAATCGCCTGCCTCACCGAATACTTCTCGCATAATATCCGTTGTTTCCTTTGTTACCTGTCTCCAATCTTCTTTCGTCCCAATACCGTTAATATAATAAACCATTTTAATAATATGGTCGACTATATCTAAATCCTCAACAATGCGCTTTAGCATACTTAACTGATTTGCAAGACTGCGGCGTGCGCACGCTTCTAACCATTTCGTGGATAATTGCTTACCAATAATATGGCCTTCATGGAATAGATTGCTAGGACAATGCACCTGAATTCCGCTAACATATACATGATATTTGTCAGTCGTTGACGTAATGTACGATTTGGTAATATCCGGACAATCCGTCAGTTCGATACCATAAAGCGCCAGCCTTTTTTCAATGTGCATCTCATATCGCCTTCCTGGCCATAGCCGCCGCTGTTTGTTTTTCCAGCTCTTTTTTAAACCGTTGAAAAAATTCCTCCGCATCAAGGGACGTTACATACTTTTTATCGATTAGTGCATAGGGACTCATCTTGCAAGCAACGCAAATTCCTCCGCATTTCATCTCTACCAGATGCACTGTATCCTCAGACACATGCTCCTTCACGAACGCAAGAGCATGCCGTGAAGAGGCATGGCGGTTTACGTTGTTCTGGCAAAATTCCACTTTAATTTTGTTGCTCATTGTATACCCTCCCTTATCAACGATTCGCTATGACTCCATTTGCAGCGCTTCAAGATACGCTGCCTTTGAATTGGCAATATGGATTTTCGCCAGATGTTCGGCCAATTCACTGTCCCCATGCTGTACTGCAAGCGCAATAGCGCGATGCTCTTCAAGCGACTTGCGTAACCTGCCTGGCACTTCCTGTCCAACTGTTGCGAATGCCTGAATATATTCAAGCAGACTGTGTAGCATTTCATATAAACGCGGGCTTCTCGCCAGCTTATAGATCGTTTCGTTCACATCGACGTGTAAATCAGTAAGATGCTTCGTATCCAAATCCGTTCGCTCCAATAATTTATCAATTTCTTTAATCTGGTCGGCAAGCTGAATCTTTTCTTCCTCTGTTACTTTGTTGGCGGCCAGCTTAACTGAAAGGCTTTCCAGCGAGGATAAAATCGTAAAAATTTCAATAATTTCTTCTGTGGTCATTTTCGAGACAACCACACCTTTGCGGGGGAGTGTTTTTACGAAGCCTTGAGATTCTAAGCGAAAAAGCGCTTCGCGAATCGGTGTGCGACTAATATTAAGTTTATCTGCCAACTCACGCTCCACAATTCGCTCACCTGCCACCAATTCGCCGTTCAAAATCATTTCTTTAATATAGCGATACACTTTATCCCGTATAGGGCTTAATTCTTCTTTTGCCCATGTGTCAGCTTGCATACAATATTCCTCCTTGTATCTCTTTCCTCTAAGCTTACTGGATGCTGTGCAAATTCACAACCTTATGGCAAGAACGCAGCACCATAAAGCAAGGAAGAACTGATAACAAGGGTACCGTTTTACGGCTTCCACATGGATGAGCGGGAGCATCAAAAGTCCGCTGCCATAGCCTAGCATACCGGCTCGAAAAAAACGTTAAACATCTGTTCATCCCCCATGATGTCCCCCCATTTTTTACTTTGCTTGCAGGGCCCGCCTCCGCAGTGCAAGCCGTAAAAATAAAATGCCAAGCAAGCAGAATGCAAATGATATCATAAATACGGTTCGCAGACCTGAGACTACATAAGGCGCATAAGCTACTTCTTTTGTTGCCATCCATCTTGAAATGGAGCCAGGAAATGCATAATCCAAAAGGGCAATGCCCATTGCCGTTCCGATTACCAATCCCAAATTGCGTACCAGTGCCACTAGCCCTCCGACAGCGCCAAGATTGCTTTTATCAACACTTCCCATAATTAAACTATAATTCGGTGATGTAACCATTCCCATCCCAGCACCAAGGCCAAGCAGACCAAGGGCGAGCAGGCTTACTGGCGTTTGATTGCCAATGGAACATAGGAAAATAAGCGATCCAGACATGAAGATAAGTCCTATCATAGTAATTCTTGACGACCCGTGCTTATCGGATAGCGAGCCACTAATCGGTCCCATAATTCCTAACGCAACCGGATACATCATAATCATCATGCCGGCCTGCGTCGGAGCAAAATGCCGCACTCCTAGCAAATAGAACGGAAGGGTCACTTGTGTAGCAAACACAGCGATGAACGTAGTCAATCCAACAAACATACCGGCCAAAACCGTCGGTTTTGCAAATAAGGATACATTAATGAACGGCTCCCGCTTTCGTCTAACGCGCCTACCAAGCCAACAGTATAATCCAGCAAGCGCCAGCAGGCTGAGAGCGAATGTGAACATAATACCATACGAGGTCCATCCCCATGCATTTCCGTTAGAAATACTAAAGATAAATGCGACGATACCAACTGCGAACAATATCCCGCCGACCCAATCCGGCGTATGTGCAGCTCCCGGCGGATCGGCTGGAATATAGCGGAACGCAAGAAGGGTGGCAATGACCAGCACCGGTACATGTATAAGAAATAGCCAGTGCCAATTCAGCCAATCCATAATCAGTCCGCCAATCATCGGACCGCTTAATGCCCCAAGGGCAACCGCAGTGCTCACGAATCCAAGTGCCCGTCCACGTGATTCAGCGGGAAAGTAGCGACTAACGAGTCCGATATTCGTCGCCTGAAACATAGCGGCGCCGAATGCTTGAATAACCCGAAGCAAAAGCAGGCCATATATCGTATTTGCAAATAAAGTCAGGAGCGAACTAAGGCCGAAAATAATATACCCTATATTGTGTATTCTTCTGTTTCCAAACCGATCTCCCCATTTTCCCATCATCGGCAGAAGGGCGGCGATAACGAGCAGATAACCGGAAGCAACCCACTGCATAAGGGAGATATCCTGTTGAAAGGTAGCAGAAAGCCCCGGTAGTGCAATGTTGACAATCCCTGCTGTCAGATGGGAAACAAAGGCCCCCAGGCAAATTGCCAGCAACATGCGATTTAATTCCGCCGCTCGTGCACCGGTCCGCTGAGGGGGAACCACGCCATGCGGTTTGACCAACGGCTGTGCCATCCGTACCGCCTCTTTGTACCGGAGAAGATTTTCTTCTTCCGTTATTTTTTGATATCAGCCTGTACCAGAACTTCGAATTCATTACCCAGATAATTCTGTAGTGCTTCGAGTGCGGCGACACCAACCGCTGTATCCTGCTCACCATTTCCTCCGCTGACGCCAACTCCGCCTATGACCTCTCCGTTCACTACTATAGGAAAGCCTCCGACAAAAATAGCGAACTTGCCCGGAATCATCTGTTGAATACCGAAAGCTTCACCTCCGACGGCTGCCGGTCCTCCTTCTTTATTAAATAAGTGTGTGGAACGCTTATGTCCGGATGCTGTGAACGCTTTGGCCAGCGATATTTCTACCCCGGTAATACGGGAGCCGTTCATTCTCTCTAGCGCAATCGCATAACCGCCGCCATCCACAATGCAAATCGTCTCCAGCACGCCAATTTCCTCCGCCTTTTTCCGTGCCGCTTCAATCATGACCTTCGCTTCTTCTAGCTCTAACTGTAGCACTTGCCGCATCTCGCATTCTCCCTTCTTTTTTCACTTTATTCGCCCCCTTAACGAGCAGCAATATCCCTTTCCATTTTATCGATATATTGTCTTGGTCTGGACATAAAAGCCTAGCGCATCACGTCCGCTCTCGCGGTAAGTGGCCGTACTGGAATTTTTCATGCCGCCGAATGGCGCATTATATGCAACACCCGTTGTCGGTTTATTGACTTTTACCATACCAGCCTCGATTTGTTCAGTAAATCGGGTTGCTGTACTCTCATCAGATGTACAAATCGCTGCCGCTAATCCATACTCCGTATCATTAGCCAATGCCAGTGCTTCATCAAATGAAGAAACCTTCTGTACACCGATAACCGGACCAAAAATTTCTTCACGCATAATCTTCATCTCCGGGTGCACATCGACGAATATAGCCGGCGATACGTAATAGCCTTTGCCCAAATTTCCTGCCGTTAATTGTTCACCGCCAATAAGAAGCGTGGCTCCTTCTGCCTTGCCACTTTCCACATATGCAAGCACGTTATGCAATTGATTTTCATTAGCGAGCGGTCCCAGCTTGTTTCCTTCATCCAGACCGTTACCGATAGTAAGCTTCTCTGTCGCCTCTACAAGCTGCTTGACATATGTGTCATATATCGCTGCCATCACAAATACACGACTCGTTCCTGTGCATGCTTGCCCTGTTAAGCTGAAGCCTCCGGCAATCGTCATCTGTACCGCTTGCTCTACATTAGCATCATCCATTACAATAAGAGGATTTTTTCCACCTAATTCAAGCTGAAGGCGCGTCCTGAATGAAGCATTTTTATGGATTTGTGCCCCTGCATGTGTAGAACCTGTAAACGTAACTGCATTAATCTCCTTATGCGAAACAAGAATGTCTCCAATTTTCCCTGCGGAACCTGTAATGAAGTTCAGCACACCAGCAGGCAATCCCGCTTCATGCAAACATTCTGCAAGACGCAGTCCGGCAAGCGGTGTATCAGAGGCTGGTTTAAAAATAACTGTATTACCTGTCACCAGAGCAGGGGCAATTTTACGTGCAGGAATCGAAATAGGAAAATTCCATGGTGTAATTACAGAGACAACACCAAGAGGTTCTTGTCTCGTATAGAGCAAGCTTCCGTCATCAGTAGGTAATGTCTGGCCAGCTACATTCAATCCTTCAGAAGCGTAATAGCGTAGCGTTTGCGCTGAGCGTTGCACTTCCATTACCGCTTGCGCCAGCACCTTTCCTTCTTCTCGGGTCAATTCCCGTCCGTATTGCTCGGCTCTTTCTTCCAATAAATCGGCAGCCCTGTAGAGGATGATCGCTTTCTTCGATGGAGGGTACTTCGCCCAATCTTTTTGCGCCTGACGCGCGGCAGCAATAGCCCGCTGTGCATCCGCTGCATCAGAAGCCGGAAATCTCCCTACGCAATCATCAATATTGGCAGGGTTTATGCTTTCAAAATATTGACCCGTAGAAGGCTCCACCCATTGACCATCGATTAAGTTATGATAGATTTTTATGCCTGCAGTTATCGTCACTACATTTCCTCCTTAGCCTGGCAATGTTATATAGTAGCGATAGAGTACAAACAGCCCTCCCTGTACGAGAGAGCCGCTCTTCATATTTTTAATTTTCTGTTATAATGTAGCGTACGGTTTTTCATCTACAAAAGCGCGATAAATACCGTCGATGTACATCCGGCGCATTTCTGTTGCTTTTTGTACCGCCTTCAGGCAACGATCCTGCAACTCCGGGGTATCCGCATATTTCAGGACGATTTGATAGCCACGCTCTCCGTGGATTTCATCAGAAACAATATGCAGGTCGAAGAATTCGATTTCATGGTCAGTAAATCCATACTTCTCACGTAAGGTCGGCGTCTGCTTACGATAAATGCCCGGAACCTGCGATTCGAGGCCAACGATAAGCGCTGCGGTTGCGACAATGAAGTTTTCACGCATAGCCATCGCATAGCACCAGCTCTGCAATCCCAGTGTCGTCGCCAACATGTTATTCGGATTTTCAACCTGCTCGCGCGTCGTGCCGCATACTTCACCAAAGCGGATGAGCAAATCGGTATGACGATCTCCCCCCAGCTCTTCTTCCCACATGTTTTGCAGGAGGAAATCCTTCGCATCCTCATACGGACAATTGGAGTACATATACCCTAGGTAATCTGCGAACGGTCCAACATAGTGATAATGCTGTTCTACCCATTTTGCGAACTGCTCGCGCGTTAATTGTCCTTCAGCCCATGCGTTTGTAAACGGAGCAACCTCACTGCTGTTGCCTTTTACCGCTGCCTCCAGCTTCTCACGAAATACTTCCTTGTCCATTAATTCAGCCATAATTCATTCCTCCTTGTATATTGTATACCAAATTGGCGAAAGAAGTAGAGCTTGTCCTTTTAATCTGTCTCGCTTCTAGTTTAACAGAACATACAGACTCGCTCTTTTAGTATATTGTATACCAAATTTTTTCTTGCTTTTATATTAACACATATAAACAACATGTCAACGAATTTTATTTAAAAATTAGACTTTTCTATAAATTCTTCGTAAACTATTGTGCGTACAGCAAAAAACGGATCTCCTCTTCCAGCCGATCAAGCGCTGTCTCGACAATTTTTTCGCCAAGCTCATAGCTGCCCTGTGTGGCATCTCCGATACATCCATTCTCCGTCATCTCCTCATAACGATAAAATCCCTGAAGCGGATTACCTGGACGCAGATGACGCCAACGGGGATTTTCATTTAATTGTCCCTGCTGCAAACATTCTTTCCTCAGCAATTCTGGTGCCAGATAATACGCTTCAGATACTTCCCGCTCGCAACTATGACCAAACGGTGAGGAAGAAATACGCTCTTTATAAACCTCGCTTGCACTTGCCGTCGTTTTTGCATAATAAATCGTTACATCCAGCTCAACGCTCAACTTCTGACAAGCAATCGATAATGTAGATTGATTGCCTCCATGCGCATTTAACCAGAGAAAGTTCACAATGCCATGATACTTTAATGAGGAGGTAATATCCCTTAGCAGGCTTACCATCGTTTCCGGCTGCAGCGAAATGGTGCCTGGAAAGTTCATATGGTGTGGCGATACGCCCATTGTGACTGCGGGAGCGACGACAGTGAGCGGATGAAGCCGTGCAGCCAGTCTGTCTGCCATTTTCTTCGCTAGAACAGCATCGCAGCTTTCTACCATATGCGGTCCATGCTGCTCATGCGCTCCAATCGGTACAATCGCTAGTCTTGCCCGCTCCAATGCCTCCTTAATTTCTGGCCAGGTCATTTGCTGTAAATCATATATATTCACAAATATGCCTCCCTATCTCATTGTTTTTTTATTTTTTATATTGTATATTGTATACCATAATTTAAAGAATAAGTAGAATTTATTTGTCAATTTATCAAATCAGAGGTATATAGTTTATGACTGGCAGCACAAAGTGAACTTTATGTGATGTGGTATACTATAAAAAAACATATTTGGAGAGATAGATGTGATTATACAAATGCATTATAAAGAAAGAAACGCCGCTGTCCATTTATGTAACAGCCTGACACTTCTATTCAGGACAGCCGGAGAAAGACCTCTTGTATTCGTCTGCATCGGAACCATTAAAGCGAGCGGTGATGCGCTTGGACCGATGATAGGCACATTGCTTCAGGACAGCGAGCTTAAAAATACACATATTTACGGCACAATTAAGGAGCCAGTACACGCCTTGAATCTACAGGATACGATGCAGGAAATCTATGAAAAATATACTGATCCGTTTATTGTGGCAATTGACGCTTCCCTTGGCCACCTACACCATATCGGCTACATTCAATTGGTAGAAGGGCCCCTTTTTCCCGGCAACAGCATGAAAAAGTCACTTCCTCAAATAGGCGATATTCATATCAAAGGCATTGTAAATACAACTGGTCCTTACAACTATATGATGCTGCAAAATGCGAATGAAAAGTCGGTACGCAATATGGCTAAAACAATCGCTACAGCCTTATTTAATGCATCGGCACTCATCGAAAAGAACGTCAAAAAAGCCGCTGACCATGTGGTGTAATCCACTATCCAACGGCTTTTCGTCTGCTTACTCACCAAATAACAACAGCAAGTATGGTAGCAAGGATAAGTCCGATCATAACGGGCAAAAAGTTCTTTCGTGCCAGTTCAATCGGGGAAACACCGACGAACGCAGCAACAGCAATGAGCGATGACCACGCGATAAACGTACCGCCTCCAGACCAAATGGAGCCCATCTGCCCCACTGCTGCCAGCATCGACGTATCGATGCCTGTCCCGTGTGATAACGCGCCGGCAAGAGCTCCGGTAATTGGCAGACCGGCAAATCCGGAGCCGTCAATCCCGCACACAATGCCTACAAGCAGCACGCCGAAGGCGGCGATAAACTCATTGCTTGGGATATAAGCCTGCATCCCTTCTACAATATCGAACAGAAACCCTGGTGCCCCTTCACCGAATACAGCAGTAGAATGCTCCTGTCCACCTAGAAAGAAGAAGGCAGCAATCGGAATGATAGATCCCATAATTTTAATGGCAAAGCCAAACCCTTCAGTCAGCCGCTCTCCGATTTCTTCGAATGCCTCTCCCCTGTGCCTAACAATTGTTGCCACAAGCATAATAATGGCTGCAGTTCCTCCGATTAATGCCCCAGCATCTCCACCTTTAATATCAAACATACTCATCGCGACAATATCAAGCAGAAACATGACGATAGTAAAGATAGCGAAAAAAGTTGCGGTGACCCCTGATTCTTTTTGGGGCATAAACTCTAGCGTAGCAGCGGCTTCTGCCTCGCCTTCTTCAAAATACTTCTCGTCCAATTCATCCAGCTGCCCTTGCCCTTTCGGCTTCTTAATCGTTTTAGCGATACGGACATATGAGATAATACTTGCTACGCCACCAACAATTAACGTGAGTATAATTGATTTTATCCATATTGCTTCCGACAATTGAGGCATCCCGGCTGCCTTTGCAGACAGTGCTGGTGCTACCTGCATCAATGCATCGGCTGACAGTGCCATTCCTTGTCCTGCCAGCGTAATTGCGATAGCAATACCCATTGGTGGCAATCCGACCCGCAGCGCAACTGGTATTAATACAGCTGCAACCAACGGAACGGCTGGTGTGGGCCAGAATGCGGTAGATAACAATGCCGTAGCTATGAATAAAATCCAGTAAGCCGCATGTCCATTTACCATAATTCTCTGGATGGGCGCAATCATCTTTCGATCAGCACCAAGCTCTTTGAGTGCATTCAACATTCCCACCATGAACGCAATAAGCAAAATAATGCTGAATAGTTCTTTTGCCGCCATGATGTTTGCGTTGTAAATCGCAGCCAATCCTGCTATAATTCCTTCGCCGAATCCTCCTTTATACGCCCAACCCAGCAGAAAGGTAGTAACGAGTGAAGGAATAATAACTCCTTTGCG
Organism: Aneurinibacillus aneurinilyticus ATCC 12856; assembly: GCF_000466385.1. Lineage (GTDB taxonomy): Bacteria > Bacillota > Bacilli > Aneurinibacillales > Aneurinibacillaceae > Aneurinibacillus > Aneurinibacillus aneurinilyticus. The sequence continues at coordinate 16,732 of NZ_KE952665.1, read as the reverse complement.
AAAAAGCATCGCCATCACGACGGTGATAGCACCTAACGCATAAATGATATGCGCTATATCCCAGTCCATGCATACCCCTCCTTGCCTAGTTATCCCTTTTATTGTTAATACTCTCTTTAGACTAAATATTCTGTTATATTAACCGGCTTACATGCGCTCTACATACAAGGTTTCATGAAATACACCTCCCTTCATCAAGGTATATTGTATACCATTTATTGAAGTCTAACACATTATTTATTGTAATAATAGTACTTTTTAAAATAATCTAACAACTAATCCTTGCTATACTTTCATGGAAAAAGGGAGCAGAATACCTTGCGGTGCTTCTGCTCCCTTATCTCCTATCTTATGACAAAGCTACTGATTACTCTAACGAATATTTATCCATACACTCTTTACTTCCGTATACAATTCAAGTGCGTAGCTGCCCATTTCGCGTCCTATACCACTTTGCTTATATCCGCCAAACGGGGAAGCTGCATCAAACACATTATAACAATTGACCCAAACCGTACCTGCCCTGATACGATCTGCAATTCTATGGGCTTTGGAAACATCCTGTGTCCATACGCCTGCAGCAAGTCCATATGTCGTACGGTTGGCCCGTTCGACTAAATCATCTATATCTTCGAACGGCATTGCCGCCAATACCGGCCCGAAAATTTCTTCCTGGGCAATCGTCATATCATCCGTTACTTCAGAGAATACCGTTGGTGTGACGAAATACCCCTGCTCCAGCGCCTCCTCTTCCCGTACAGCGCTAATGATTTGTGCACCTTCTTTTTTACCAATGTCAATGTAATCCGTAACGCGGCTAAACTGTTCAGAAGATACGAGCGGTCCCATTTCTGTATCCGATAATAATCCGTTGCCCACTTTAATCTTCTGAGCATGGGACACCATATCGCTCAACACATTATCATATACTTTTTTGTGCACATACAGGCGTGAGCCTGCGCAGCATACTTGCCCCTGGTTGAAGAAAATCCCGCTTAGCGCTCCCGGAATCGCCCGTGACATATCCGCATCTGGTAGAATAATATTCGGCGACTTACCACCCAACTCCAAGGAAATCTTCTTCAACGTTCCCGCTGCTTTTTGCATAATCAGGCGTCCGATTTCCGTAGAGCCCGTAAACGCAATTTTGTCTACGTCATAATGCTCGACAAGCGGCTGGCCTGCCATCTCGCCGAATCCTGTTACAATGTTCACTACCCCTTCCGGGAATCCGGCTTCCATAATAAGCTCACCCAGGCGAATCGCCGATAGGGGAGTCTGTTCCGCTGGCTTTAACACGACTGTATTGCCGCAGGCAAGAGCCGCTCCCAGCTTCCATGCCGCCATCAGGAGCGGAAAATTCCATGGAATGATTTGACCGACTACACCGACTGGCTCCCGTTTCGTATAGTTGAAATAATTAGGAACGGAGACTGGAATAGTCTGCCCATAAATCTTCGTTGCCCAGCCCGCATAGTAACGGAAATGGTCCACCGTCAGCGGCACATCCGCATTTGACGTCTCTCGAATCGGTTTTCCATTGTCAAGCGTTTCTAATTGAGCCAGTTCCTCCGCATTTTGTTCAATCAAATCGGCCAAACGATACAAAAGCTGTCCGCGTTGCGACGGACTTACCTTGCTCCAAGGGCCGTTGAGAGCCGCTCTCGCTGCCTTTACCGCTTTGTCAATATCCTCTGCGTCGCCCTCGGCGACATGGCACAGTACTTCCTTCGTTGCCGGGTTTACCGTGGCAAACGTTTTACCGTTTGCAGCTTCCACCCATTGGCCATTAATTAATAATTTTTTCGGTTCCTTGAGGAATTTTTCAACATTCGGATGTAACGATGGAGAAGCCAGCTGCATGAACAAATGCCTCCTTTTATTTTTGGAATCTCAATCCACCAATTACTATATATGAAAACGCTAGCAAAATAAATATTTTTTCTAAAAATAATCAGAATATTTTTTCGATGATATACAACAAAAACCGACATGTTAACATGCCGGTTTTCTATATACATTTGACTTGATAAATCGACACATTTTTGTGGCGAGAGGTA
>NZ_KE952665.1:11382-14572 GCF_000466385.1 Aneurinibacillus aneurinilyticus ATCC 12856 | reverse complement strand
TCGACACATTTTTGTGGCGAGAGGTAAGAAAAAAAGGAAGAGCGGTGGTAGCATCCAACCTCTTCTTTTTTCCGAAATTCCTCCTTCCAACCACCTGAACTTTTGTTACTACGTCAAGCAATTTACATATTTTTTCTTTTATCGCTCCGGTGGCCGCTTCTTTCTGCCACCGTGACTCGGATATTTATGACGTGGCTTTGGATTACGCATCACCATGTACGGCTCAAGGCCTTCGTCTGCATACATAAACGGAATCGGTGAAATCGGAACATTACCGCGCATGGAAAAATCAACAGCGATTTGCGCCAGCATATAAGCACCCTTAGCATCGGCTAAGTCCGCGACAATCAATACATCCTGGTGCGGAAGGGCAACACCCATCTTCCCATTGATTTTTTGCTGCATCCAGGAAAGCAAATCCTGATTTAATACTCGGCTGGCGCTATAGCTATCAGACTCCGTAAAAAAATAAAATATATTCTCCCCTACCACATCACGCTTTGGTGTGCTTTCGAGACGTGCCAAATTATTCAATGCCGCCTCATGCAATTCATCTTCCGTCATTTCCGCTTCTTTCAGCATGTCCTTCGTGATAAGCGTATAACTTGATTCCAGATCCAGTGCATATAACACAATCGTTTCTGCCGTATGCTCATGCCACACCACATTACCATCCTTCCCATTGCTGACGAAAGAAGGATGACGCAGCACCGGGTACAACTTTGTTTCATTGTCTCGCACAGTATGCTTTTGCGTTGCTTCGCGTGCAATCGAGCTCACTTTCTCCACAAACGCTTCAATCCATTGCTCCTTGTCTGATTCATACTGTTCTACCTTAGCGAACAACGGGGCAAGCTTTACATGAATACCGCCGTCCCGCTGCTGTCCATGGAAGAGAATAACTGTGTTTTCTTTTCCTTCTTCGCTTTCTACATGCCAATCTTTTGGAAGGGAATGCTGCAATTTCTCAATAACTTTTTGGTGTGTCTCTTTTCGCAATTCGTTCTGTTTATTTTCTGCCATCGTATCTCTTCCTTACTATATACATCTGGTTTGATAAATCGACAAACTTTTGTGGTAGGAGGTAAGAAAAGACGGAAGGGCGGTGGGTGGGCACGGTCGGAAAAAGACACACTGGCCTTTCTTCTGCCGAAGCGCAGGGCGCATCCAACCGCTTCTTTTTTCCGAATTTCCTTTAGCTAAATAGCTTCTGTTCAAATTCTTCTATAACTTGACGAGGGTCTTCTTCTGTCCATTCTGCAATTCGGGTTAGTGCTCCACCAATAAACCCGACAAACTCTTCTAGTTCCTGCTCATCATATACGATTGCGTCGCCTTCTACACGGGATTTTACAACCATTGATGTAACGAAACGTGTCATTGGCACATATTGGTCATTCAAGAAATAGAACACATACGGATATTGCTCCACAAGGCGGCTGGCCCAGACATTCACCGCTTCATCTCCCATCACATCTTCAAGCTCACCAGAGAAGCCATAAAAAGAAAATACGAGTCCACCCTTCTTCTCTAGTATCTGCTTCGGGTCCGACAAGGTGCGATCAAAAAAGGAGGCTAATTTAGCAATATTTTCATTTTCAACCTCTTCGCGAGATATCTGGATTGGTGTAATGTGGGCGAATTCATCCTCTTTTTCAGAGCTTGGTTGTCCGTCGACTTCATATTTCTGCTGCTCTGCAAGCAGATCATTCCCCTCGCCCTGAAGACGCTGCGAAATCGTCTCCATCGATTTCTCAAAACGTCTAAAATCTTCATCCGTTAGCTCCCAATGAACTGCTTCGGCAAATGCTTTTGCAATTTGACGCGCATCCCATGCAAGTGCCTCACACGTATCATAAATCATTACCAGTCGTCCCTGCATAAATGTTTGCTGTTTCTCAGGGTGTGCAGGCAACACATATGTCCGGTAAATTCTGGCCGTCTCCTTGTCCTGCCAATCAAAAAAGGCAGTAGCATCATACGTCTCACGCTCAGCTCCTTCAATGTACTTTCCAATGCGCTTGGCAAAAAACTCATCCGTTTCCTCTATCAGCTCCGGCGAGAGACGAAGCTGCAAACGGCCTTCGCTACGTAAGCCCAGCTCCACTTGTTCAAGGATCTCTTCAACAAGGTTCATCATTTCCTTATAGCTATGATGTTCAATTTTATCACGCGTAATCGTGTATATGCGAGGCTCAGCACGAGGCACTTCCAACTCTTTGTTTTTTGCAGCAGTTTCAAAAGGAAGGGCTGGCTCAGGCTCCACCTCTTTGGTCATCTCCATATCGTTTTCATATGACTCCGCCGCTATGTGCTCCGGCCTCGTTTCATGTTCCTCATCATTTTTCCGTCCCGCAAACATCCTGCGCAGGAATTGTCGTACCATGTTATAACTCCTCCTGTTGCCTTTTCCTACGTATTCGACACCCTTTTTATGTTTTCCTACCCTATTGTAATGGTAAATTAATAGTAGGGGAAGCGTCCAAAGCACGTAAGTCCTACGCGCTAAAAATCTAATTGACAATCGCTGTCTTGTATCTTATTATGATTCAATCATGATTCAATGCGCCGAATCCGTAAGGAGCGGGGGACCCACGCAATAGGGGTGAATCACCTCTGGTGTAGGGCATTCAGCCTTATGTCCGAACCCGTCAGCTAACCTCGTAGGCAAAATAAGGAGAGGAATTATGGTTAGTTTTTTCAGGAGCGTATTAAAAAAGGAAAACAAGCCGAAGACGCTACATGAACTGCAAACAGATGCAAAGAAGAGTTTGGTAGGATTAACCGGAAAAAAAGTGAGCGTACAAGTGGAAACTAATCAAGGAAAAAAAGAGATTAAGGGTATTCTTAAAAAAGTGTCAGCGGAAATTATGGGTACGAAACATCAGTGCCTCCATTTCTGTCTTGACATCAACACACAAAGCATCGGGACAATGGAAATCAGTTCAGTTTACGAAGATAATGGCCAGATTATTATTTTATGCGAACCAGACCATGCGCACCCGGGCCAATACAACAAAATCATCACTGTAACGAAATAAGACTTTTCGCACCCCGATAAGAACAAATCGGGGTGTTTATTTTTTATAAAGTTGCGGTAATAAACAAATAATCATTGGAAGCATCCGAAGCTTAATTCCCTTGATTAGGAATGCAGATAAATCGACAAACTTTTGTGGTAGGAGGTAAG
>NZ_KE952665.1:0-11282 GCF_000466385.1 Aneurinibacillus aneurinilyticus ATCC 12856 | reverse complement strand
CTTTCTTCTGCCGGAGCGCAGGGCGTATCCAACCGCTTCTTTTTTCCGAATTTCCTCCCTCCAACCACGTGATCATGTCAAACTATTGAGTGTAACTTATATAGCACTTGAAATCTAAGGCTATTTTGTATTATTATTATTTCCAATTCAATTAATAAAAGCAATGACAAAGAAGAGTAGGCAGATCGAGACGTTACAGAGAGCCGGGGAAGCTGGAATCCCGGTACGTACTCCCTGACTGAATGGACTTTTGAGCTCCCTGTCGAACGTACATATTAGTAGACAGTGGCGGACTTCCCTCCGTTATACGGGAAATAAGCGAACCGACGATTACGGTTAATTAGGGTGGCACCACGGTCCCTCGTCCCTTGCGGATGGGGGATTTTTTTATTTTACATATGAAGGAGTGTATTTTCGAATGAAACAAATTTTTTCCGGCGTACAGCCGAGCGGTAACTTTACGCTAGGAAACTACATCGGGGCAATGAAACGGTTTGTTGATTTACAGGACGAGGGAAATTGTATTTACTCTATCGTCAACCTGCATTCGTTAACTGTACCGAAGGAAGCCAGCGAACTTCGTGAGTATACGTTACAATTAGCCGCCATGTACTTGAGTATTGGTATTGATCCGAAGAAGTCCATTTTGTTTATCCAATCGCAAGTGCCTGAACATACTGAACTCGGTTGGCTAATGCAATGCACAGGCTATATCGGCGAACTGGAACGGATGACCCAGTACAAAGATAAATCCGAAGGCAAAGAGGTCGTAACCGGTGGTCTTTTGACATATCCCGCATTAATGGCAGCCGATATTTTACTCTACAATGCAACACATGTTCCAGTAGGCGAGGATCAGAAGCAGCATCTTGAATTCACACGGGATATGGCGGCTCGCTTCAATAAGAAGTATGGGGAAACATTCGTCATTCCTGAGCCTATGATTCAAGAGTTCGGAGGACGCATCATGTCGCTCGACGATCCGACAAAAAAAATGAGCAAAAGCAGCCCCAACGCAGGCAGCTATATTGCGCTGCTTGACGAGCCAGGTGTAATTGTAAAGAAAATTAAACGTGCTGTTACCGATTCAGAAGGCACTGTACGCTACGATAAAGAAAACAAACCGGCTGTTAGCAATTTGTTAACGATTTACTCCGCTTGCTCTGGGGAGTCGATCGATGCAATTGTAGCTCGCTATGAAGGAAAAGGATATGGGGATTTCAAAAAGGATTTGGCTGAAGTAGTAGTTGATGCTCTTACACCAATCCAGGAAGCATACAAAAACTGGATTAATAGTCCCGAACTTACAACTATCCTAAAAGACGGTGCCGAACGCGCACATGCGATAGCTTCTGCAACAATGGACAAAGTCCGCAAAAACATGGGCCTTGTAACATTTTAAATAAAAGACGCATGAGGATTGCTGCTTGCCCTTTTTTCTCAAAGCAAATGCGCCGACTTTTATAAAAGTTGGCGCATTTTCCAGATTATGATTTATTCTCCTTTAAATTCGGGTTTACGTTTTTCACTAAAAGCGTTAAGCGCCTCTACACGATCTTTTGTCGGAATAATTACTTCATACGCTTTTGTTTCAATCTTCATGCCGGTCTTTATATCGACTTCCATACCATAATTAATCGCATACTTAGCTTGGATGACAGCAAGTGGACCATTTTGCATAATTTCTTCCGCCAACTCTCGGCACTTTGAAAGCAATTGCTCTTGTGTTGTTACCCCGTTTAGAATGCCCAATTTTTCTGCTGTGACAGCATCGATTTTACGTGCAGTCAGAATCAGCTCTTTCGCCTTTCCCTTGCCAATTAAGCGAGGCAAGCGTTGCGTGCCCCCAGCGCCGGGGATAATAGCCCAGCTAACCTCTGTCATACCAAACTTTGCCGAATCGGCCGCATAGCGAAAATCGCAGGCTAGTGCCATCTCGAATCCGCCACCGAAACAGAAGCCGTTCACCGCTGCAATTGTTGGCTGCGGCAATTCCTCTACCATATCGAATACGGAGCGAATTTTATGAATGAACCTGCGCACTTGCGCCTCGCTCATTGTTCGCCTTTCTTTCAAATCTGCACCCGTGCTGAAGGACTTCTCTCCGGCACCAGTGAATATAACAGCCCGAATCTCCCTGTCGAAGCGAATTTGTTCGAGCGTATTTTCCAACTGTACTAGCATATCGTAATCAAAGCAATTCAGCGCAGCCGGACGATTCAATGTCACAAATGCCAGATGCCCTTCTTTTTCGAATAATACGTGAGTCTTTGTCGCTACTTCATTACTCATACATTCGCCTCCCACTTCTTTGCAATACGCAAGCGTAATGCTCTCTTGCAGTATCAATTCTACGAATGTATGCGTTTTCCTGCCGTACAAAAGGTTTAGTACGTAATATTTTTGTCTTTTACGGGGCTTTCGCTCCCCGCGATGCTATCCCAGCGTCTAAGCCAAGAAATACCTTCCATTACCCAGGATTCAACTTGTTCTATCTTGCTTCTTGCAATGTCAAGCGCATGCCCAATTGTATAAATAACCGAAATCTCTTCCTTCGCTATATCTTTATCAAGGGCTGCAAGCTTAAACATTTTACGAAGAAGCACCATTTTTTCTGGAACGCTTAAATATGGACTCACTTCCCGGGCCAGAACTTCCGGATCCTTCGCATTCTCTAAATCGTCATGGAACACCTGACGCTCCCGTACCGTGAAAATATCAAGGTTAACTTGATGAAAAATCCGCTCCATCTCTTCATCATCCAAATACCCGTCTGCTTGTGCCACACAAATGAGCAATCGAATCTCATATAATTTCGGATGAGCTGCCGCATCCGTTGCTTCTTTCATGTAAACAATACTCCCTTCATGAAAACGCTTTATTTTCATTATATCATTTCCACCTGCGCTAAATCGTTATGAAAATCGTAACGTTTATACAAAATTTATATGTTCTTGCTTAAATATACGTACAAAAACAAAAACGGTTTCACTCTTTTAAAGTGAAACCGCCCTTTTAACTCATTCCTTTACGGAATGGATAGATTGCGCAAGCTGGGCAATAGATGTCGTCAACTGTTCAAGCTTCGCTTCGATCCGAACAAGTAAGTACAGTGTAATGGCAACCGGAAACCCTACATTCGAGATAAAAGCTATCCACTCACTCATGTAACCTTTTCCCCTTACGTAACAGAAACAAGAGTCGCTGTCTGGTCGACTATACGCGCCGATTTCTTACCTATAACCTTTCCTGTCATTGTAGTAAAAATTTGCCTGGCAATCACAAGATCCATGAAGGCAATCACCTGAGCCGGATCAACAGGAGATTTCGGATTCGAAACCGCAATACGCATGGTACCACCATCGCTCGTCACAAATGTCATCTCCAATGTTTTCATGCTTATCTGTCCCCCTTTTTTATCTACTCTTGTGCTGCCAAATCATTTACAATCAAATGCTGTACGCCTGCAAGAGACTTCATTTGCAAATCGGATAAAGCTTTGGCAGCCTCATACACATCTTCAGACTTGGCCGTCGCTGCTACATTTTTGTATACTTTTTTTTCCAGCTTCATATTACCTTTCGCATCTACGCCATCCTGAAACAAAAGCACCATTTGTACGCTAGATACCGTTCCTGTTACCGCCATAACGTTCACCTCCTCGCCTCCAGCACGTTATGCCTTTCTACTTTATAATTCCGGCACTTTAGTAAAAATCGGGACAGGGCAATTCATAAAAAAACAAAAAATATAATAATCCAAAAGTATGATATATATTGCGCCTTAAGATGTATAAAATTAAAGAAAAGATTCCACAAAAAGGGAAGGAAATATACTATGGAACAAGATAAACGACAGCATTTTAGGCAAACGTTTCACAAACCTCTATGCGCTGAGATGACTATCGTTCGAATCAAAGGCAATCAAGTCGATACAAAGCGTACAAAAACATGCATTCTTGACATCGGTCCCGGCGGCTTGCGTTTTTTAACCAACCTCAAAATTCCGGTAAATCCTTATATTGTATTGGAATTTCAAACGCGCATTTTGGACCGTAACCTTAGCTTTCACGGACACATTGTCAGAAAAGTGGAGGGAAGAGATGAATTCCATGAATATGGCGTGAAATTCGTTCTGGAAGAAACCGAACGGATGGAGCTTACCATGCTCTTGAACGCACTGGCAATCCGAATGCGGCGTTATGTGAAGCCTGCCTCCTGCCAATTCTGTACACTAGATGATCACAAACAATGTTTACGTGGCTTCGACGTTCCTCCTAATCCCCCCGATCAGCCTCATCCTTTCGCTTCAGTATAATCGATTCATCCTCAAAAAAAAGAGGGCTGCTGCCCCCTTCCATTCATTTTTACTCATATTCACTTTATTAACGATTAAAACGCTGTATAAATCCTCTTTTAGCTGTAGGTACAGAAAGCGAGCTCGGCAACACGCCACCCGGCTCTCGTACAGCAAAACCGGAAAACGAATTATTCAAGTAATTTGTTAAGCTGACAAATAACGTTCCCGTCCCGTAATTGTTCGCGTTTAGCTGTTGCAAGCGTAAGCTTTCCCAGTTCCTTATAGAAGGATACAAGCTCCGGGTTCATTTTATCCAGTGCCTGTAGATGCATAGCAACAGTCCCAACATCTCCTCGTACCACCGGGCCGGTTAGTGCGCGTGCCGCCCCTTTATCTAATACATTGCATACAGTCGTCTTAATGAGTGGAGAAAGCGCGCTCAAGGATTTCTCCTCATCCATGCCGGTCTTCATCATCAATTCAACCGCGTAGCCGATAACCCCTGCCAAGCTATTGGATGCAACGCTCGCAGCGGCATGATAGAGCGGTTTGTATTCTGCATCCAACACAAAATATGTATGACCTAGGTTCTTCACCCACTTGCTTAAACACACTACTGCTTCGTTGTCTCCTTCTACGCCGAATACAGCTTCTTCCATCGCCCGGGCACCCGATATACCATCCGCAAAAGATTGAAGCGGATGTAAGGAAGCTACCAGCGCTCCCTTGTTCGCAAGCGGTGCCAACAGGGCAGATGTAGCAGCTCCGCTCATATGAAACACTACCTTTCCTTTTATATGTGCTTCGCTCCCGGCAATGGTCTCGGCAATTTGTGCAATGGCACCGTCATTTGCTGCAATCGCTACCCAATCACTACGTTCCAGCAGCTCCTCTAGGGTACAGAATGCCTGAACCTCTCCTCCCAGCAAATCAGCTGCATCTTTTGCGTGGGCGTATGTGCGGCTATAATATCCAGCTACCTGTATCTCTCGGCGCATAAGATAAAGTCCAAACGCCGTTCCCAGCCTGCCCGCACCGATAAAACCAATGGATTTCATATTTTATCTCCCTTATGCATGTTTTTTCGCTTTCGTATGAAAATAGTATGAAGCAGGCCTGTGCAAAAAACAAACCATTCGCGTCATTTCCCGCTGAGCCGGGTATTGTTCATTATATGGTAATAAAGGAATGACGGATAGTTTGTAAAGTTTGTGTAAATTTTATAAGTGCACCATTGTCTTTCAGTAAAAATTTAATTAAGATTTCAATGTTCGACATGATTTGCTAAAATAAAGTTTGTATGAAAAAACTTTTGAAACTTTTGGAGGTATTGTTGCATGATTTTCTCGGCAAAACGAGACGTATTCCTGGAGATGCTTTCCACCATCGCGGAAAACGTAAAAGAAGCCGCTCAGTATTTCGTTGACTTTAAAATTAAAAACGAAGCGGATTTAAAAGAATTTTCCACAAAGATGAAAGAATACGAAACAAAAGGCGATCGGTACATTCACGAAATCATCGTGGCACTGAATAAAACGTTCATTACCCCTCTTGAACGTGAAGATATTCTGGAACTGGCGAATGCGATGGATGATATTCTTGACGGAATGGAACAATGCGCTTCCCGTTTCGAAATGTACAATATTACTAAAGCGGACGACTATATGATTCAATTCACCGAACATATCCTCAAAAGCACAGAAGAAGTAGCAAAATCCGCTAAGCTACTCAATAAAAAGAAACTGATGGATATTCGACCTCATGCCATCAAGATTAACGATTTGGAATCATTATGCGACGACTTATTACGGATTTGCATTAAGGAACTTTTCAAGAACGAAAAAGATCCAATTAAAATTATTCAATATAAAGAGCTGTACGAAATCTTCGAAAGCATTTCGGACAGCTGTGAGGATGTAGCCGATACCCTCGAAACGATCATCATGCGTAACGCGTAAGGAGAGGCTCTTTTTTTATGGATACAACTTTGATGCTTATTATAGCGATTGTATTTCTCGCGCTGGCGTTCGATTTTATTAACGGTTTTCATGACACGGCCAACGCAATTGCGACATCGGTATCCACGCGTGCGCTATCGCCGCGGGTAGCCATTGTCATGGCGGCTACAATGAATTTCATCGGTGCGATTACATTCACCGGAGTTGCCAAAACGATAACAAATGGCATCGTGGATCCGTTTGCGATCGAAAACGGCTCAATTGTCGTGCTCGCCGCCCTAATTTCTGCGATTGCCTGGAACTTGATTACCTGGTGGTACGGAATTCCCAGTAGCTCTTCACACGCGCTCATTGGTTCAATTGCAGGCGCAGCAATTATGGCGGCTGGTTTTGACTCACTTAACTATACCGGCTTCATTAAAATTATTGAATCTTTAATTATCTCACCGTTTATTGCGCTGGCTCTCGGTTTTATTATGATGTCATTGTTTGCCATGATCTTTAAAAATTTTAACCTTACTAGGACAAACCGTGGCTTTCGAACATTTCAAATTTTCACGGCTGCTCTCCAGTCGTATTCACACGGAACGAACGATGCACAAAAAGCAATGGGTATTATTACACTGGCTTTAATCGCTGGCGGCTTCCAAACATCTACTGATATTCCTACATGGGTACGTATTAGCGCTGCGCTTGCGATGGGTATTGGTACATCAGTTGGCGGCTGGAAAATCATCAAAACAGTCGGGGGCAAAATCATGAAGCTACAACCGGTGAACGGTGCGGCTGCGGATTTATCCTCTTCGCTCATTATTTTTGGAGCTACACTTATCCATCTTCCTGTAAGTACAACACATGTTGTATCTTCTTCTATCATGGGGGTAGGAGCTGCCAAGCGTGTAAAAGGGGTAAAATGGGGCGTGGCACGCCGGATTGTGGTTACATGGGTCATTACATTGCCGATTTCAGCAGTGCTCGCCAGTATAATATATAAGATCCTTACGCTATTTATGTAAATAAAAATCCCAGCGGACATTCCGCCGGGATTTTTATTTATGCCATCTGTATATTTGAACTTTTATATTACCCAGTCCCTCCACGGCATGCACGACCATAACAGCCAATTTCGCATCATTGGATTTGTCCTGTATTTGTTTAACTACAAGAAACAAATCCTGGTACAAATATGAAAAATCGACATGTTGTCGCGGGTACTTTTGCTTGAGTTTCTGATCAATATCTTTCAGCTTTTTTCCTGTTGCAAGCAAATTCTGAACCAGTTGAGCACTTACCTGCGGCGTTAACTTGTAGGTGGCCTGATACTCCACAATATCTTTATACAGTGTCGCCAGCTGTTCAATTGTCTCTTCACCGTGCAATGCACGAAACTCCTCAAGATAATTGTCGGCGCTATGTTGCTGATATTTAATAAATCCAAGATACAACACCGCAAGAACGAGCGTATATAGCAGCAATTTTTTACCGAGCTTCTTTTTCAATGCAACCCCCTCCGCTCTTTTCCCTTCCGTACATGTTATTCTTGTCCTACCCTGTTTTATGTCATAAAAAATCCGAAGCGTTCATCGCTTCGGATCGGGCTAGAAAAACAATTCTTTTTCCCACTGTTTCATCTGTTGGTCCAATGTGGCTCGATGTACTTTATGATGCTGGATTTTCTCCTTGTGCTTCTCCACTTCCTGCTCCAGTTGATAGCGCCAGCGGCGGATCTCTTGAATTTTACTATCACAGTCATGAATTTGCTTAATCCGGTCCATATAATAGACAGGCAGATGGATAATGTTCTTCTTCATAGCTACCATTTCGTCGACCAGTTTAGCGGTAAGTCGTCTAGTTTCCCGCTCAGCCTGAGCATCGCTAATACTCGTATCAATCCGGTTCCATAAGCTTCGCAGCAACCCCTCTTCTCCTTCTTCGGCTTCCTCTGCTTCCGTCCGACGCTCCTGAAGTTCAGCAATCCGGTTAAGCACTGTTTTAGCCTTGCCCTCAAAAATACCATCAAACTTGTATATATCATGCGGCAGACGGTGGATAATTGCTGTTTTAATATTCTCCTTTTCATCAGCCATCTGATCAAGCTGCCGCTGCAGCACTTTCATATTCCCTGTCTTTTGCTCCAGCAATCGTTCCTCTAACTCAATGGCATATGTATGTTCCTTCATCTTCACCTGCAAATGATCATATATTCCTTTTTTCTCCTGCCAATATTTCAGGAAGCTTCGAATACGCCCCTCAACCTCTTGTTCTGCTACTTCTTCGTTCCACAAAAACATCGCATAAATAACGAACGGCAGCATTCTTTCACGCAAGCGTTGCGCGGAAAAAGCAGACAGCGTTTTACCGGAAGGTTCAAACAACCGCTGCATATATGAAGCAAGACTTTGCGCCTCAGGCCGAAGCGATTGTTTATGCTCTTCATCTGCTATGCGTATATTCTCAATTTTGTCGCCTTCGTACACAAGCAAATCCAGCAATGTCTCTCCCTGAAATTCTTTCTCTATTTTCGTAAGTATGGTAATAGCGTGACTGATAATCAATCCTGTATTCTCAATCAAATCCTCTTTCGTTATGTACATCATTTTTTCGTTGTGGGCGGTTTGATTTAAACGAATCAGCAGCTTAAGCAACAATTCATTTCTGGACCAGCCACTAGCGCGAGCCGCCTCCCTCTCTAACGTTAAGCTTAGCTTGCCTGATAACAGTTCAAGAATGTTACTTTTATCAAGCAGCGCAAACAACAATCGGGCAGCCGAATCAGGCAATGTCATAAGGGTATTGACGAATGCTTGTTTTTCCATGAATATACTCTCCTCTTATTTTAACGGGTATGTATGTCTTAAATGTACCACAATAAATTAATCCCGCTTGATTTTATTCACATTTTTGTCACATTCGACAAAAATAGAAGCACACTTTATAAAAAAGCACCAATCGTTTGACAAACTTCACAGGAAAAACGTGGGATAATAAAGGTGTTGTAACCACTCCTCTATTTTTATCCCTGTGCGATATGCCAGGGATACTTTTTTGCCCTTGAATAAAATGTCTTCCACTATATCCTCCTGTCAAGAAGGATAAAATCATGTATAATAAGAAAAACTCGCAGCATTTTTCAAGTGATACGATTCGGAAGAAAGTCATATTGCTTTCTTATATATTGAAAAAAGCACACCTTTTGGAGGAATGTACGAGCAATGATGTCACAAATCCCATACGAGGCCATAGGAGGCGAGAAAACGCTCCGTAAACTGGTGGCCGCATTTTATTCACGCGTAGCAAAAGACCCATTACTCAGTCCGATTTTCCCTGAAGATTTGGCGCTGACCGAACAAAAGCAGTTCATGTTTTTAACTCAGTTCTTGGGTGGAGAAGCGCTGTACAGCAATGCATACGGCCATCCAATGATGCGGGCGCGTCATATGAAGTTTCAAGTTACGCCAAAGCGTGCGGAACGTTGGCTTGCATTAATGAAAGAAGCAATGGATGAAATCGGAATGGAAGGTCCAGCACGCCAGTATATGTACGAACGTCTAATCCAGGTGGCACATCATATGGTCAACACACCGGACGACGAAACAACTGAACACCTCGCTTCTTTATAGGAAAAAAACGGAGTAGAACCATTGTTCACTCCGTTTTTTGCGTATCATACCTGCTTTCTGGAATTGCTCCATACATCCGCCGCTTTGATAATATCTTCTTTATATCAGGTCAACAGCCTTTGGAAATAAGGGCCAGGGACACCGGAGCCGATGGATATGCCATCTCCAAACTGAAGACCTCTCTCTTCAATCGACAGCACAGGTTCATCAAGTCCGATAAAACGATCGTTGAAATAAGCAAGATTTCGGCTCATTCTCTCCCACCTTCTGTATATGAATCTGTTTTAACATAGGTAACGTTCATTGCTTTTCCGAGTTTTGGACATACTATACCTATCTTGTACCTGGAGGAAGTACTCATGAATACAATGAATATGGCGGCGCTAATTGTTGGCATAGCTGCAGTCGTTACACTCGGCTATTACCTAATCCCCGTGTTCAGCCCGTCCCTGGCGGAACGGCTAAAAATTGCGGAAACGGAAAAGGCCCCTTCCGATTCTGAAACAGAACGGTAAGGAGCCTATGTTTCACACAAGCATGGCAGTAATTTTACGCACATAGTTCTGCGTTTCTTTGAATGGTGGAATACCGCCATATTTTTTCACATTGCCTGGGCCTGCATTATAGGCGGCCAGTGATAGCTCGACATTGCCATTATAGCGGTCCAGAAGCGACTTCAAATATCGTGTACCACCGTCAACATTCTCTTCGATATCGAATGGATTCTTCACTCCAAGCGACGCAGCCGTACCGGGCATTAATTGCATAAGTCCCATAGCTCCGGCACTGGAACGAACCATCGGATTAAAACCGCTCTCCTGATGAATAACAGCGCGCAGCAATTTCTCTGGTACTCCATATCGCTCAGCAGCACGGGCAACTGCGCCGTCAATGCCAGCTCGTCCTGACGTCATAGGCGATACAGCCTGTGCATATGGGTTTACTGGCGTAGCGATTTTGCGTGCCGTAAACGCGGCCGGAAGCGACGAGGACGACATTTTTTGAGAGCCCTCTATCGTTTGACCAACGTCTGCCGCTACACGCGAGGATGCTGCCATCAGTCCCATCAGCCAATCTGATGTTGATTGCTGCCGATTCGGATCAATTGCCAAAGACACCGCCTCATCCTTAACCGCTGCCGCCAGCATGTCCGCAAATGCAACGGATTGCCCGCCCAACATCTCCTGACCCAGCTTCTGTCTTAGCTTTGGGTTTTTCTCCGCCATCGACAGGATAATACTATCAGAAAACCAATTTGGTGAGGCCACTTCCATTCTTGTATTCCCCTCCCGTATCATTCCATTTCCCTACTTCATTTTACCTCTTTTTCCCCTGGCAAAAAAGATATATTTTAGCAAAGTAGATATTTTACACCACGCCTGTTGATTATCCATAAGGTGGAAGA
>NZ_KE952664.1 GCF_000466385.1 Aneurinibacillus aneurinilyticus ATCC 12856 | reverse complement strand
CACAACCTGCTATCAATGGGTTGAAGAATATGAAAAGGAAGGTAGATGAAAAGGCGAAACCTCTTCTACCGTACGTGGATATGGTTCTTAACGTTACGGGTGGTGGTAGAGGATTACCTAGAGGTGGCGGTGTTAAGAGGACGCCTAACAATGTACCTAAGAGGAAGGTTAATCTTCCTTCTACAATAAGTTATTCTAATACACAACTCCAAAAGAAATTTAAACATGCTTCAGACTTTGGAGTTCAAGGAAACTACAATACTAATAATGCAACAAAATTCAAAAATGTTTTGAACAGCCATATTAAGAGTGCAGATAACATCTACCAATCTAAAATAAGTGGTACTGGAGATGTATTTGTATATATTAAAGACAAAAATCTAGCTGTTTTCGTGGATAAAAACGGTAATTTTGTTAGTGGGTGGAGGCTAAATCAACAACAGCTAGATTTTCATACTAAACATCATGGAATTAAGATAAAGTAGATTAAGAAGTGATTGAGGTGAAATATAGTGGGTGGATATATATCAATAGCCTTGGTGTATGAAGATAGAAATAAGTTGTCAAATGAGTTGAAAAAACTTACTAGATATTTTATTCAAAAAGGAGCTATTCTTCTAAAGGTGAAGTATAGTGAAGATAAGGAAGGTGAAAATTGGAGGGAGGAAATTGTAAATAATAACGAAGTTGATTTTACAATGTTAACTGAAAAATATTATGGAAATATGGATATAATTGCAGACATGTTTAATGAGAGTTTGAAAAATTTGAAACTATCTATTCACAAAGAGGAAGGGTTTTATGGCTTCTTAATTGATATAAAGTGGGAAGAGTTATTCGAAGAGCATAGTAAAAGCTCAGTAGAAAAGATTACACAGAATATTATTAATATCATATTACAACTGTATAAAGAGACACAGTTTAGTTACGCATTTTGTGGACATGAAGTAGAGATTGAGTTTTCACCTAACGACTTTAATAGCATAGAAAATGGTTACCCAATATCTGTCTTACCTTTTAATGATAGATTAGAGGTTTTTTACGGTGAATTTAGCATTGATGGTATATCCTTTCAAAACAAATCAAAACAAACCTATTTTATTGATTAGATTAGAAGGTACTGTTTTTACAGATATTTTGGATTTGTGTAATTAAGGAGTAAAAACCTAAGGGGTAAAAATTTCTCCTTAGGTTTTTGTTTATAAAGGGAGAGAGAATTAAATCCAATTCCTATTATTTAGACGTATGTCTTAAATGTTTCTAAGTAATTAATTTTTATCCTTAGTATGTTATAGAAGGATTCGATGCAGGCGTTGGGTCCAAGCTATGAAATGGTTTGACTCGATTACCAAAAAGGTAGCCGTACAAACGGTGACTCTACGATTGCACATTTTAAGGAGTATGGTAACGAAGTAGGGGCGGTAGATGTTGCTCAGTATATAAGGAAAGCCGAAAGTTTTGCTCAAAATTTGCGTGGTGTTACAAAAAGCAGAGTAGATGGTGCGGTTGAAGGAGTAGTTCGATACAAAAAGAATGAAAAGTATATTGATATAGCACCAGACGGAACTATAATTTCTTTTGGAAAACAGTGATAGGCGGTGGAAAAATGAGTGATTGGAAAAATATTAAAATTGATGGTATTGCAAGAATTGAGAAATGCGTTGGTGAATTTCAAATATGGGAATTACGGAAGACTCCTTATGGGAAGTTTAAAGTGAAAATATTTGAAAGAATTGATGGTTCTTTTGCGGGGTTTACTAATATTAGACTAAAGAGCATAGAAGATGGCTCTCCTGAAAGTGGAGTTGGATTTGGGATAAGTATTTCTGAAGCATTAGAAGATACTTTAAATAATTTTATGGAAATGCTTAATCAGCGTAAGGAATTAAGTGAAGATGATTTTGAATGGTCTCATCCAGACGATTTTTAATATGTACTGACCTCAAGGTATAATAAACCTTGAGTTTTTTTGTTTTAGTGGGGTTAGTATATTATAAAAGGATTCGATGCAAACGTTGCAGTGAACAAAGCCGTCTCCGCAGCAAAACAGAAGGTAACCCAGACGGTATCAGCGGTAAAGAAAACGGTATCGAGCGCTGTAACAGCGGTGAAAAAAACAGTGAGCAAGGCGGTCACGGCAGTTAAGCAAAAAGTAACCCAGACCGTCGCCGCCATAAAAAAGAAGGTGTCCAACGCCGTCACGGCGGTGAAAAAGAAGCTTGTGCAGGGGAAAAAGCTGCTTCAGTCTGCGGTGAAGGCAACGAAAGCGGCTGCGAAAAAGCTCTTGACGAAAGCAAAGGCGACAGGGAAGAAATTGCTAAAGGCAGCCAAAGGAAAAGCGAAGCGTCTGGTA
>NZ_KE952663.1 GCF_000466385.1 Aneurinibacillus aneurinilyticus ATCC 12856 | reverse complement strand
GCTAACTTGGACGCATTATAAACAAGCGTAACAAGATCAAAATGAATCTTAGCTCTTTGTCCCGTACGGTAGCGAACATTGTTTAATTGGAAAAACTCTTTCAAATAGGCAATGACCCGTTCTACAGCGGTGCGTTGAGCATAGAGGTCTTCCCACTTCTGACTTCCACGAGCCGGTGCTGTATAGCGACGCAGATCGGTTTCGATTCGTACCTTGTATACTTTTTGGCACAATGAATCGTGAGCCAATGGACAATCTATGCACGCTTTAGGCCGTACAAATTTGATGGTTTTATACCTCTTGTCATAGCTGTCATACTGATAGGAATGTTCTCGAACACAAGTCGGAGTGAAGTTCTTGTCAAACCCAACGATTTCTCCTTCGTTTCGTTTGTTATACGCAATGATCGAGTGCGCTTCCATACGGTGAATTTGTTCGTAAACGGGAACATAGTCATACCCGGCGTCTAGCATGCCATATCGAATGGAAAGAGGGAGTTTTGCGACTCCTTTTAGCAACGGAATCGCAGCTTTTCCATCATTCAAACTACCCGATGACATCATGGATTCCAAAATGTACT
>NZ_KE952662.1 GCF_000466385.1 Aneurinibacillus aneurinilyticus ATCC 12856 | reverse complement strand
TCCCAAACTACCATGGCTTGGCAGCCACCACGATGAATGAAAATGTACTTGGCCTGTGAACCTGCTGACTTCATAATGAAATTAGCAGGTCACAGGCCGATACTTTTTTGGTGGTAATAACCCCGAGTCCCAAACCGACCGACTGCACCTACGAGCACCGCCGATTGTTACCATGAGTACGTGTATAAAAATACTCTGCTTCAGGGTGCATGGCCTGCATCATTTTCTACAAAGGAAGTGATAGGGATGGATGCAATATTAGAACGATGTGCTGGACTGGATGTACATCAAGAGACGGTGGTAGCCTGTGCCATGTATGGTCCTTTGGACAGAAAACCCAAACAAGAAACCAAGACTTTTTCTACAACTACTAAAGGACTCCTTGAACTTCATGATTGGCTCCATCAATACGAGTGTACACATATCGCCATGGAAAGCACAGGTGTATACTGGAAGCCGGTATGGAACGTTCTTGAAGGGAGCTTTACATTGGTACTCGCCAACGCAAAGAGAATTAAGAATGTTCCAGGTCGAAAAACGGATGTGAAAGATGCAGCTTGGATTGCTCAATTACTCCGGTGTGGGTTGATCACTCCCAGCTTTGTTCCTCCTGAAGATATACGGGATCTACGAGATTACACTCGTTATCGCAGAAAGCTGCTCGCTAACGCTACGGCGGAAAAAAACAGAATCCACAAGATTTTGCAGGATGCCAACATCAAGCTGACAACATATGTGAGTGATGTATTCGGTGTATCTGGAAGAGCCTTACTCGAATCGATCGTCAACGGTGAGGTGCTAAGGCCAGACCAAGTAAAAGATCTAGTCAAAACATCACTAAAAAGAAAAGTTCCGCAACTTATAGAGGCTTTGAATGGTCGAGTTCGAGCTCATCATCGAAAAATAATCGGGATGCACCTCGATCACTTGAGGTATATTGAAGAACAAATTAGGGAAATCGAGAAAGAAGTCGACAGGCTACTCAGTCCCTATCTGGATATTGTTGAACGACTCATCACGGTTCCCGGGATTCAAAAGGATGCAGCGGCGGTCATCCTAGCAGAAATCGGGTACGATATGTCTTGTTTTCCATCAGACGCACATCTCTCATCATGGGGAGGTTTAAGTCCAGGGAACAACGAAAGTGCGGGCAAGAAAAAAAGCTCCCGAACCACGAAGGGAAACAGGAGCTTGAAAGCCGTACTTTGCCAGGCAGCTTGGGCCGCGAGTAAATCCAAAGGCACTCGGCTTTCTTCGTTTTTTTATCGCGTCCAGAAACGAAGAGGCCAGAAAAAAGCTACGATGGCCACGGCTCATCTCATATTACGTATTATATATCACATGTTGAAAAATAACATAACGTATCAAGAGTTTGGATGGGACTACTTACAAGAACAGTCGCGAGTTGTTGATTATTGGATCAAGAGAATTGAATCGCAAGGCTTCAAGGTAACGATTGAACCAACTGAGGTCTCATAAGTAAATACCATATTTTGGTTGTTATTGGCAACTAACTGTAGTCCGTCCCTTTTTTTGCCTTTAAGGGGAACATTTTCGTATAAAA
>NZ_KE952661.1 GCF_000466385.1 Aneurinibacillus aneurinilyticus ATCC 12856 | reverse complement strand
GCAAAATCCGCTGATGCCAATACGATGCCCAGCCCTCATTCATAATTTTCGTTTCAATCTGTGGCCAGAAATAAAGCATCTCTTCCCGCATAATAGTCAGTACATCCCGCTGCCAATTCTCCAGACGAGGACTGAATTCCTCGATGAACAACAGCAAATCCTTCTCAGGCTCCGGCGGGAAACGCTCTGTACGTTTCTTCGCCTCTTCTTCCGCTGTGATCTTGCGCTTTTGTTCTTCTTCATCCAATAGCCATAAATCGCCGTACGGATGCTTATGTCCAATCTCCAGTTCTGCTCTCGTCTTCTCAGGGTCTTCCGCCCAGCTAAAATGGCGGCACAAACTTGGATCGACATGCTCCTGTATCGCCAATATTGCATCCAAAAATTCTTCCACCGTCTGTTTTCCATACCGGATCTCATACTCGCGCAGCCGTTCTGCTGTCGCTGCCATACTCTCTACCATATCCCGGTTCGTTTGGCTGAATCGGACATTATTCTTAAAGAAATCGCAGTGCGCCAATACATGGGCCACAATAAGTTTATTTTGGATGAGTGAATTGCCATCCAGAAGAAATGCGTAGCACGGATTAGAGTTAATAACCAGCTCATAAATCTTACTTAGTCCTAGATCATACTGTAGCTTCATTCTATGAAACGATTTCCCGAAACTCCAATGCGAGAAGCGGGTCGGCATGCCATATGCCCCGAATGTGTAGATGATATCCGCCGGGCAGACTTCGTAGCGCATCGGATAAAAATCAAGTCCGAATCCTGTGGCGATTTCCGTAATTTCATCTACTGCCCGCTCCAACTGGCGAATTTCTTCTCCTGTCATGCCTGCACCGCCTCCTTCCCGAAGAAGGTCTTCAGCGCTTTATAGACCTCACCTTTTTCACGAACAATGCAATGTTTGAATTTCGGATCTTTAATATGCTTATAGGCTGACATTAAAGTGGAGTGTCGGTTATACTGATT
>NZ_KE952660.1 GCF_000466385.1 Aneurinibacillus aneurinilyticus ATCC 12856 | reverse complement strand
CAAAGCACCTGCACTCTAATACATGTGCATAATCCGCTATATAAACTTTAGGAAAGTCTAAAGGAACTTCAATATGCAAAAGCACATTACCGATACACTCCTGAACCAATCCCATCCAAGATTCCCTGAATAAAATGTTTTTTGTTTTTCCGTACATAAACATTTTATGTACCCTTACCTAACAACTACATCAAAATGGAGGCATTTTACAATAAAGCAGTTGATTTTTCATTTTTTTCCTCCTATCATGATGTATAGTTTGTATTGTTATCCAAAAAAGGAGGATTTTTAATGAAGCGTACACTACCATTAACCGCTCTATTCCTTTCATCTTCACTTATGCTTGCTCCATCCGTGTTAGCTGAAGAAGTGGAATTGGGAGCTACCCAGGCCACATCTACACAAGCAGCTAAAGCAACTGAAACAACAGAAGCCTTAACTCCAATTCCAGCTGCTGTACAAAAAACGATGGACAGGCTGTTTACCCTTCAGCCGGAATTAAAGAAATTGAATATTATTACAAGTGGAGGTCGGGAGGATAGTCAGCGTTTTCTGGTGGGTCTTAGTGATAGACCAGAAGAAAAAATCAAGAAAGAAGATATGAGTGCTTATTTAGAATTCGATAGAAATACTGGAGATTTACTTTCGTTTGATATACGAGCTACAGCATGGGCATCCGAAAAATTGCCTTCTCGTCAGTTAGCACAGGATACAGCTGAACGTTTCCTTACAGAATGGTTTGGTACAGAGGGCAGAAAGCAATTCGGCAAGCCAACTAGGTATAGCGATTTCGGTTCTGCAACTCGTAACGAAGACGGATCGATAGTATCCTGGCGCACATGTTCAGTGGAATTCCCGCTCCTTCTTAACGGTATACCTATAGAGAACAAAGGAGTACGCTTGGAAGTCGATTCACTTGGTCATATTACAACCTATTCATATGACCCCGTCGATGTAGATACGACTAAGATACCAAAGCCGGATACCGCATTACCAATTGAAGAAGTTATAAAGAACATGACTACCGCAGATAGCATCAGCCTAAATTATGTACAAGAGCAATCAGGGAAGGATGGGCAAGCTTCAGAAGAAACAAAAACAAAACCAGGCTTACGCTACGATCTAGACTCCAGATATATCCATGCGCAAACGGGTAACAAAGTGGATGCAAAAGAGCTTGCTTCCGTGCAATCAAAACCAACGGAAACTAAAACCGTGCTTCACCCAAAAGGACAAACGCTTATTGCGCGTTCCGAAGAAGAAGTAAAACAACTTCTTGCCAAGTTATTTGATATTAATAGTGCTACAGGAACAGTACGTGTTCATCAGCCTATCAATTTTCCATGGGAAAAAGAAAAACGCTATTTGGACTATCGATTTAGCACGGAAGATGGTCAAGTAACCGCTCATATAACAACGGATAAAAAAACAGGTCATGTATATAGTGTCAGCTTATCTACAAACAAGGAGCAAAAAAAGCAAGCAGCAAGGATAACAGAAGAACAAGCATTTACTGTGGCCCGTGATTTCCTGGAAACATATGCCGATTCAAGTACAACGGAATTGGAATTACAGCAGGAGATCTTTGAGAAGCCAGAGATTCCGTCATGGGTAGATAAGAGTAAATTACCAGAAATGACCGATGAGCAAAATGATAAATATCAATTTCATTTCACTAAACTCCATCAGGGAATTCCTGTACGAGATCACAGTTATCAAGTGGATATAGATAAACAAACAGGAAAGGTTGTTTATTTCTATCTTTCTACCCCAATGGAAAAAGCAGATCTCCCAGATTCGCAAAACATCGTGACAAAAGAGGAAGCACTCGCAACATTGATTAAGTATAGAACACCATTGAAGTTAAAATATATATGGCCATGGTATTTAGATCAACAAGCTCCAGCACCGCTTCTTATATATGCATGGGATAACTCGGATGGGTTTGGTTATGTGGATGCTCTGACAGGCGAATATATTAAGGAACCTATTGACCAGGAAGACGAATAAAGCACTCACCCCCCCACTGTCCATATGGATGGTGGGCTAATGTTTCCTTACTTTAGAAATATCGACTTTGCTTATCAACTATTGTTCCCTGTTAGTTCGATAAAACAAAAGAGGAACGAATACTTCGTTCCTCAGATTGTCGAAAAAGCAATTTGATATCATATTTATGCATTAATATTAATTATTATAAATCCACTCTTTAAACTGCCAAGAAACTGACGGTTTTATTTACATCAATTTAGTTGTCGGCATTCGAAGCATTCCTCGAAAGAATCGAACCCATTGAGGGGCATCGCTGAAATTCGTATAGCGCACGATAATTTTATCGCGATTCTCAACTATCTTATGCAAATAAACCGGTTGTTTCACCGCAATCAACCTCATTTTGCATTTGGTGCTTCAACTCGCTCTTTCCGCATCAAACCCGGATATAGTGAACAAATTGTCCTTTGATCAATCTAATTCAGCGCGGGAGAATAGATCCCTGATTACAACGTCATCCTCGCAAGCATCTTTAAAGCCGAGCGCAAAACTTTGTAGCGCCTCTCTATTATCTGAATAAGCGCAGAACATACTGCCTTCCGGATCAAAACGTACGATACCAGCCAACTGAGGCATTCTTTCTTCAAGAAAAACAACCGCCAAAGACCCCCAATCGTAACCGTTGCCTTCAAATCCCTCGTCAGCCCGCGTTTGAAAAATTTCATCTTTGTAAGTACCAACATCCAAAATCATTGACACGTTGCCACTATCATGCTCTATTAGCTGAAACGGTTTAATTCTCTCTGCAATACTTAGCTGATTCACCCCAATGTCATTCTTCACAGAAGTAACTGCGTTTGGCTGCACTGTCATTGATTCCTTTTGACGGTTCTTTCGGTCGACCCCACGACGGCTCCATTCTAAAAACATCAGAGTATCTTCATCCTCTGGGTCTAGCTTATTCGCAATTTCAAATTCTCTTACTGCTTCCTCATATTGTAATAGGTAGTAGTAGGCATAGCCCACACGGAAATGCCAAAGAGGGTCATGCTCACCTTGTTTCTTGATCGTCAAAAACTGCTGCAATGCTTCATCGTAACGTTCCAGATTGTTCAATGCTCTTGCCAAATGACTGACTAAATCATAATCCCTATCCTGTTCGGGAATTTGCAGAATCTGACCTACTATTTTTTCAAATTCATCATCTTCATGCCAAAGGATTAGTTGTTTCAAAAGGTCTTTTTCCATTACTCTATCTCCATTCGTTGGTATGATACGGAACTGTGCCAATTATATCCTAGAAATACAACCCATCTCCATCTGAGAAACGACGGTCTCCATCCCATGGAATTCATGACGAAGCCCCACTTTCATATCAATTGATGCAAACTGATAAAAACAGAGCGATTTGAATGCCTTGTATATGGATAGTTAATTGCTATTCTACTTAGTTTTTCTCTCATGTTTCAAATGCGTAGGCTTCTTCTAAGGAAGAAAAAGAAAGAAGTGAATTCAAAGCGATCTGTATGGTAAAAGAATATTTTCTATCACTACATGATGCTTTGCGAAAACAAACGCAGGCTGTCCGACAGGTTCTTCGTCGGCTTTTTCAAATGATTGAAAAGAATGGGCGCAAGTCCCATCGGTATGAGAAGAAAACAGTGCTTGACATCCCGGGTGCAGTATATAAGCATATACAAAGACTTCACGCTGTTGCATAGCCATTACCTTTTGTCTATTGCAGCCTGTACAAGTTCGACAGCAATATCGATTTCTCTCCTTTGGCTTTGGCGGCGATAGCCTTAAGCTTGTCCACTCCTCCCCAGATTATATAGACAATATGCTTCACTTCATAAGGCTGAAAACCGCTAATTTTGTTCAGTAGCAGTCTTACATTAGCTTCTTCTTCCATAGCAGGTTTGATCTTCAGCTTCATCGAGTCCGTGCTATAAAGCAGGCATACAACGAGTGTGGCCATCGTCTCTGCATTCACGCCGTGCTGTTTAGCGAAGGCAACGGTGAACAAATCTTGAACAGACTGATGCTCCTCGTCGACCTTTGCCATATAATCTTCCACCAACGAGAAATGATTCCGATCCGCCAGTCCAAGGCCGAAGACGGCATAACTGCCTGGCATGCAGCTCTTCTCTCCTTCCGTATCCGTATACCACTCGAATTCTTCCATCGCCTCGCGGGCATACTCCTCCAACAGGGGATACAGATTTGGATACTCCAGAGCGTTGGCAAAGAAACGATGTGTACCCGATCTCGCTAATCCTTTGATGGGCAAAAACTGCCTAACACTGGATTTCAGCTTGATTTGATAGCTATTAGGGAAACCTTGTTTTAATAAACGGCAAATAAAACGGAGCGCACGCGCATAGCTCTCCTCGGCTTCCTGCTTAATGGTAATAGCCACCGTAGCGAATATATCATTTGCCTTGCATTCCACACGTTCATCGCGAAAATAAACCTCTTCCTTGGCAAAAGTTCCGCTGCCTTCCTGCATTAAACAAGAGGCTCGGACGCTTCCCAGTTCGACGGCCCGCTCCAGCAAAGCAATTCCCGTGCTTCTGCAGTAAGAAGGCTCATATTTAATAATTGCCACCGCTGTATATAATAGCAGTTCAGTCGGTCCTTGCTCGGTACTTTCAAGTTTAATATTGCTTTTTCTTGTATACTCTTTTTGATACTGCTCTCCCTGAATGTCAAAATACCGGGGAAGTAGCTTGTTTTCCGCCCAACGGCGTAAAGCAGAAATAATACGTGCCCGATGCTCTGCAAGTTGATGTTTATTTCCTTTATTCAACTGCTGAATCCTGTCGAAGACGGATATGATCCACTCTGCCTTTTGATCGGGAAATAGCTCCTCATCCAGCAAATGCTTGAAGAGAAAGAACGTCTCCAAAGGTTGGGTAGGATGCTTTCCCGATTCGAGCTTCGTTTCGATATAATAGGTAATTCGTTCCAGAAGTTTTTTCTTTTTCGTCTCATCGACATACTTGAGAATAGGAATGTTCACTTCACCTTCCTGCACCCAAAACTTGCCCAAGAACGTAAATTTATAATCAATTAATGCCGGAAACTGGAGACTATTCAATTTTTGCTGCATAAATAGGGCAAGCTCAGGTACAATCTGCTTCCTGACTTGTTCCTCGGACAATAGCTCTGTCGGCCCGCCATGCCTGAACTTTACTTTCGGTGAAATAAAATCTAATTTAGTATCCTCCACACTGACCCTGCCCTTAGCATATTCCAGCAGGGCATAATTATGAATTCCTATTTGCAGCGAAGTGCGCTTCACGATGGCTCCCGCACCCTTATCACCAAGGTGATTAAACCACTTGTTAATCACCATTTTCATTTCGTTTAGCATCGTATTTAGAATGTTCTCCATAACTTTATTTGTTGTCTCCCATCGTTCATTGTTCAAAACCCCATGTATCCTCTTAAACTTTCCAATTATATACATTTAATTTGATAAATCAACCAATTTTTATGGTGGGAGTTAAGAAAAAGACACACTGGCCTTTCTTCTGTTGGACCACAGGGCGCATCCACCTTCCTCTTTAAACCGAACGTATATTCCTATTATACAAGGAATCAGAGGAAAAATCTACCGATTTAACATCATTCCATGAATCCGATGTTGAAAAAAGAGCCTCTCCATACAAATTATAGTAACGGCTAAGATATAGAAGCAGTCATAAAAAAGGCGCCATCCTTTAAAGAATAGCGCATTTTTTCACTATTTAGGGTAGTTATCGCTCCTAACTTGATAGCGATGTAAATGCCCCCCAACCTTGGATTGAATTTGTTAAATGTGGTTTAACGAATATGGATAAACCCCCACCTGCAATGATGAGGGTCTTTTATTAGCAAGTATTCAAGCAACTGTTGTCGTCCTTTGCCCGTCTGATTCCAAACAGCAGCAGCCTTGTCTTTGATTATCCCGATGAGCTTACACTCATCCCTCAGGCGGGTAAACAGGAACAGGTAATAATGCTAAATTATCGGCTTCCTGTTCCGGATCGCTTAATGCTAAATTCATTCCAGATCGAGTCCTCTTCATTCAGCAATTCTTTTCCATTCCAAAGGATATCGTAAATGTCACCCTCGTAAGCAATGGCTCGGCCAAATGCAAATGAAATAAAATATTCCTTCCAGGATTGGAAGAAATGGCTGGCGGCATCAGCAGCCCTCTCTATATAGCCCCATGCCTGTTCTTCGGTTATATAGCCAAGTATGTAGCTCCATCTTGCAATATTTACAGCTCGGTCAAAATCCCAGGCAGCAATGGTGTTCACCCGGTCAAAATCGGATTTCACAAAGGAAAGCTTCTTCATCATCGCTTCCTGGGCTGATTCATAGCATTCCTGCGATTTCCCCACTTCCTCCTCTGTAAAAGACTGGCCAGCTTTCAACGCCATAAGAAGCTGATCATACTTCGCACGATGCCCTTCCGTAAGCAGCCATTCCAGCGTTTGCATAGCCTCCTCCGAATTACTAACGTCCCAGTATGAAGAAAGGCCTTCCTTCAAAGTTTCATAATCTACCTTCATCGGCAGTATCCGCGGCGACTCAGACCGGTAAAGAGAGAGATTGGCACCGTAGGCAAGCAAATGCTGTTTCTCCTTCGGTAAAGGGTTAGCCATCTCCATTTCCACTCGCAATTTTTTATTCTTTTTCTCAATTCGCCTGCTCGCTGTAATCAAACCCACGATAAGTAAAATCACAATCGCCACAATAACTCCCACAATAATTAGAAAAGTCTTCAAACCATCACGTTCCTCTCCATGTTTTTATTTGGCGCAGTTTAAAGGCATTGTTACTTACAAACACTCGTTCTGATAATATAATTAAATAAGATCAAATGTTTGGGTGTTGTTGACTTTGTCTTACATTTCGTTTAATCAATCAGCTTACTACATTTTTAAATACATTCCTATCTCTCTCAACTATGTAGAAAATAAAACGATAACGTCCTATTTTCATATGCATTTGTCTATATACCACGCCTGTTGATTATCCATAAGGTGGA
>NZ_KE952659.1:780-2751 GCF_000466385.1 Aneurinibacillus aneurinilyticus ATCC 12856 | reverse complement strand
CTTGGTCATTATCGCGTGTGCATGTAATTAATACGTTGAAAAACTCGGCGATTATGCCGGGTTTTTCTATGGCAACTGACTACAACTCAAATTGCAACCGTGACAGGGTAGCTACTCTAGTCCACAGGGTGATCTCCATATATTTCATGCTATTGCTCTGACAAGCGTTCAAAGAACGTTATCCAGCGTCGTTGCTACCAAGTGCCATCTGTAACTAAAAGAGCCAATTTTGCTGCACACAGTTCCTGATAACTGGAATTTATTTTGCGACTTATTGACAACTTCGTTGGCATAAGATCTGTATATAGGAAAAGTCATCCTATAATTTACAAAATGCAAACTAAAACAGCCCATCTAAACCAGATGGGCTGCTTTTCTTTTTCATCCGAACATGCAAATAATAAATGAAAAATGAGTGAGTTGAAACCTGGCGATTATGCCAGATTTTCGTTTGCCCATATATTGTTTCACAAGGCTTTTCGTCTCCCTCCCCGTGTTTACTCAGATGTTTTGCGGTCCTGCCTGGCTGAGGCAAAAAGCGCTTTTGATCACATCTGAATAGTAGCTTGAACAAGAAAAATTTTTTAACATGTTTATTATTCGGCTTACAGTTCATGTATGGATAGCTGGGTTTGTTATTTATTACACATCCTGGGTATATTTTAATTGCAAATTTTTCATATTAACAGATGTAGGAGCGCTCTAGGAGAAGGGGGAAATAACTGCTTTGTTTTCTGCAATACGAAGCAGAGTGGCTGGATGAATACAACTGAGAAGAAGAGTATAACATTAACCCAATATATTTTTGCGATTCACGGGGTACAGATGGGGCAAGATGTTCTAACGCTTCCTTCAGATGTCGCAGCAGTAGCAGGTACGGATGGCTGGATCTCTGTCATCATCGGTTCCATTATAACGATGACTGTAAGCTTATGTATTGTAGGCATTATGGCCAAGCATCCAGGAGACACTTTTCTTCAAGTGCTCACGCGATATTTTGGGAAATGGGTAGGAAAAGCTTGCATGATTATCTGGGGTCTATATTTCCTTATGTCTGTTGTTGTGCTTCTCTATTTTACAATATTGATTCTTAAGATAGTGCTCTTGCCTCAAACACCTAGTTATTCATTGGTCCTTCTCTGTATAATTCCCGTTTATATGGTCATCCGTGGCGGGGCTCGGATGCTGGGACGTTATGCGGTGTTCGTTTTTTTCTTTACAATTTGGATGCCATTATTGTTAGTACTACCGTTAGGGCAAGCGCATGGGATTTTTTTACTACCCATGATAAAAGAAGGTGCAGCTCCTATTCTATACGCAGTAAAAAATACAGTGTGGGTATTTTTGGGCTTTGAAGTGGCCTTTATTTTGTATCCTTATTTGAAAAACAAACGAATGGCAGCAAAAGGAATTGTAATTGCGAATAGTTTGTCGCTCGTTATTTATCTTTTGATTACCCTTGCCTGCTTTTCTTATTTCAGCCCGGATGGAATTACCCAATATATATGGACGACACTTAGGCTGGTAAAGCCTATTGAGTTCCCATTTCTTGAACGATTTGAAATCGTTTTTTTATCTTTCTATCTTTTCTTTTTTTCGACATCAGTTATTCCGTACGCTTTTGCAGTAACCAATAGTGTGGAGCAAATTTTTAATAAGAAAGATTGGCAGTTACCCATATACATCTTATTGCTTGGCTTATTCTTCGCCTCCTTTTTTCATAAACTAAACTATAAGGATCTTGAAACCTTGCGTATAGGATGGGGATGGGCTGGTATTATTGTTGCCTACATTTTTCCAGTCGCTCTTTTTTTGTATGTCACAGCACATCAGTACTTGAATAGACAAAGGGCGTAGTTTAGCAGCAGGTCAAAGAAAAGTCATATGATTAACCGAAGAGATAACTATATAGAAATTCACTTGACGTAGTAACAAAGGTTCAGGTGGTTGGAAGTAGGAGATTCGGAAAAA
>NZ_KE952659.1:0-680 GCF_000466385.1 Aneurinibacillus aneurinilyticus ATCC 12856 | reverse complement strand
TGGTTGGAAGTAGGAGATTCGGAAAAAAGAAGAGATTAGATACGTCCTGCGCTCTGGCAGGAGAAAGGTCAGCGTGTCTTTTTCCACCCACCCCGCTTCCTTCTTTTCTTACCTCTCACCAAAAAAATGTGTCGATTTATCAAATCAGATGTATATATGAGTGAAAGATATATGACTTTGATATGTTTTACCCACGCCTGTTGATTATCCAAAGAGAAAAAGGACACCACAACGAGACACAAACAAGGCCTTTCGTCTCCCTTCCCAAGCGATTGCCTCGGCCAGGCGAAAAAGGACAGCAACTGTCTCCCTTTTCGCCTCTACCCAGATGTTTTGCGGTCCCGCCTGGCTGGGGCAAAAAGCGGCCTTCTATGCTTCCGTTCGGGAGACGAATACCGACGCCCGTTTGGGGCACGGTGTGGTGGCGATCTACTCTGGATTATACTGGATAATCAACACACTTGTGTTTTACCGTTATAAAAATTAAAGCAGCCGTCTTCAATATGGTGGCTGCTTTAGTCTATTCATGATTTGCAGGTTATTGGATGTTCTTTGTATAGTTTTGTAGCAATGCTACAAGATGGCCTGGCTAGTCTTGAGATTCTTGCTGTTCGGAACGCCATTGCTGAGTCCATTGTTGTCCAGAATGCCACTGCTGTCCGGGATGCCATTGCTGAGTC
>NZ_KE952658.1:17184-17567 GCF_000466385.1 Aneurinibacillus aneurinilyticus ATCC 12856 | reverse complement strand
TTCTTCCACCTTATGGATCATCAACAGGCGTGAGACCGTATATAACATTCCATTACTTCACTAAAAGGAGCCATTCCTGTAATGAAGTAATTTGTGCTTTGAACAAAAAAAGCACCTCTAGTATACTGGGAAACGTTCCATCCAAAGAACAAATCCCAAATACGAAAAGAGGTACTCATCTGTCGTCAGTGCAGACATCGCCAAGAAGATTCACATTGCTCGTGCCGTGGATTTTCGCGGAATTGAGCTTGGGAAGGACTGCGTGTTTCACAACGCTCAGGAAGGGCTAACTTTTGTGGTAGGAGGTAAGAAAAAAGGAAGGGCGGTGGGCGGGAACGGTCAGAAAAAAACGCACTGGCCTTTCTTCTGCCGGAGCGCAGGGC
>NZ_KE952658.1:0-17084 GCF_000466385.1 Aneurinibacillus aneurinilyticus ATCC 12856 | reverse complement strand
CCAACCACACTCCCCTGTCAAAATATCAAGTGTAGTTTATATTGACGATTTGTTTAAGAAATCGCTGGGTTCTCTCATGCTTCGGAGATGTAAAAATATCTTTTGGATGCCCTTCTTCTACGATTACGCCGTCCGCCAGCATGACAACCCGGTCGGCCACTTCTCTCGCAAA
This sequence comes from Aneurinibacillus aneurinilyticus ATCC 12856, assembly GCF_000466385.1. Lineage (GTDB taxonomy): Bacteria > Bacillota > Bacilli > Aneurinibacillales > Aneurinibacillaceae > Aneurinibacillus > Aneurinibacillus aneurinilyticus. Next base: position 16,912 of record NZ_KE952658.1, on the reverse strand, counting down.
GCCCATCTCATGCGTGACGACTACCATCGTCATCCCTTCTTTTGCTAGCTCTTTCATTACTTGTAATACCTCTCCCACCAGCTCGGGATCAAGGGCAGAGGTCGGTTCATCGAAAAGCATGACTTTCGGCTCCATCGCCAGGGCCCGTGCGATCGCTACCCGCTGCTTTTGCCCGCCGGATAGCTGTTCCGGGTAGACATTCGCCTTATCAGCAAGACCAACCTTCATCAATAGCTCCATCGCTTTTTGTTTGGCTGCCGATTTATTTGCCTTTCGGACGTGGACTGGGGCTTCGATTACATTTTCCAGTACTGACATATGAGGAAACAGGTTAAAGTGCTGAAATACCATTCCGACTTCCTGTCTGACATGGTTTAGATTGTTTTTCTGCGGATGAATCTTCTCGCCTTCAATCTTGATATCTCCACTATCGGCAATTTCGAGGAAGTTTAAGCATCGAAGCAACGTACTCTTGCCTGAGCCGCTCGCCCCGATTAAGACGACAACCTCACTTTTGTCGATTTCCATGCTGATATCCTTTAATACCTGCAATTCTCCGAATGATTTGGTCAGGTTTTTGATTTGAATCATACGGCTCTCACCTCGCCCTGTGATTTTTTCGTTTTGCTCCTTCCTGTATCCAGCTTGGCTTCGACTTTATTTAGAATCAAAGTGAAGATAAAGACAAGAATAAGATAATAGACGCCTACGACGAAATACGTCTCAAAAGGCATATAATTCTCGCCCTGCACAGAAAGGGCTGTATTGAACAATTCGGTGACCGCTATATATGCTACCAGAGCTGAATCCTTTAAACCGATAATGAATTGGTTTCCCAATGGCGGGATTGCTCTTTTGAGCGCCTGTGGAAAAATGATTCGTCTCATAGCGAGCGAGTATGGCATTCCTAGCGAACGGGCAGCCTCCATCTGCCCCCTATCGATGGATTGGATGGCTCCTCGGAAAATCTCTGCAATATAGGCTCCCGAATGAATGCCAAGCGCTAGGGCACCGGCAGTAAAGTCGCTTAGCGTCACAAGGTTTGAAATCCCATAGTATAAAAACATTAGCTGTACGATAAGCGGAGTTCCGCGAATTAAAATAATATAGATATCCGCAATTTTTTGCAGCACAATATTGCCTGAAATCTTAAAAAAAGCGAAAATAAGTCCAATAATCGTGGCAAAGACAAGCGATACGGCTGTTATTTCTATCGTAATCCACGAGGCCTGCAAAAAAGCAAGACCATGCGTTTGAAAAATTTGCGTAATGTTTTGAAAGAAAGTGCCCATCCCTTCCCCTCCTCTTGGAAAAAATAATGCGCTGACAAGCAGCGCACCGTACTTATTTCAATATGTTTCGGTTGAACCACTTCATGCTGATTTTCTCGTATGTGCCATCCTTAATCATGTCTGCAAGCGCCTTATTCATCTGATTTAACAGCTCCGTGTTGCCTTTGTTGACGGCCATACCGATTTTATCTTCATATAATAGCTCACCCACTGTTTTAAGCTTTACATTCTGTTCGTTGATCGCGTTAATGCCGACCATCTTGTCTGTAATGACCGCATCCAGGCGCCCTGGAGGCAGATCTTGCAGCGCATAGACGTCACTCGGAAAACTTTTGACTTTCGATGTATATTTTGCCGCCAGGTCCTTGAACGTACTGGATTGTACCACACCGATCGTTTTATCTTTCAGATCTTCTTTAGAGGTAATCGTATTGTTCGATTCAGATACGAAGATTTGGGCACCCGAGATGTAATACGGATCCGTAAAGTCGACCTGGGCGGCGCGTTCTGGAGTAATGGACATGCTGCCGATGATCGCATCATATTTATTTCCTTTCAGCCCCTGAATAATCGTTTCCCACGGGTTTGTGACAGGCTTTGGCTTAAGTCCCATTCTCTTGGCGATTTCATTACCGATTTCTACATCAAATCCGGTAAGTTGTCCGTCTTTTTTAAAATTGAAGGGCTTGTACAAGCCGCTTGAAGCAAATGATAGAGTTCCTTCTTCTATCAATTTTAATTTGGCTTCCTGAGCTTTGTTGCTTTCTGTAGGCTTGTTCGCCGTTTCTTTTGTTCCCTGTGAAGATGAACAGCCTACCAAAAGCAACGTAATAAGCAAGCCAACTGTCGCTAGCATTCCCCATACCTTCTTCAAAATGTAACCCCCTTTATATATATCTTTTATTCATTCTATTTTACACAAAAGATATAAAATTTAGAATAATATAAATAGATAAAAATATGATTCTTTTTTTATACATGATGTATAAAAATTTTTTCTTTACAATCTTTTCTTGCTTTCTTTATCTATCCGGGATTATAAAGAATAGATACGGTTCCCTTTTATCCCGATCCAATGAATAGCAAGCCCCTGATAAGTGCAACAAACCATCAGTGGGAGAAAAAAAGCTCCCGCCCAATAGATGTTGTGCTTTACTTTTCCTATGAAGGAGTGGATGTTTCCTATGCTACCTTGCTACGAAGACGTACTTTCATTAACCAAAAAACTCGTCCACACGGAAAGTATCGTCAATACGGAAGGAGAACAGCTTCTTGCAGAACAATTATATGACATGCTAAAGACATGGACATACTTTAACAGGCATCCTGAGCAAGTGCGATGCGTCCAAACGGTAAACGATACGATCAGGCGCTCCAATGTCCTGGCATGCATCCGTGGTACAAAAGCGGAAAGTGCCCGTACAGTGATTCTAATGGGGCATATTGATACGGTAGGCATTGATGATTTTGGACATCTAAAGGAGAAAGCCTGCCACCCGGATGAACTAAAGGAAGCCCTCACGGATGAGTCCCTTCCGCCTGCCATTCGGCAGCAACTCGATTCCGGCGATTGGATGTTCGGTCGCGGCGTTCTTGATATGAAAAGCGGGGTTGCCAGCAATCTCTATCTGCTTCGCTACTATGCGGAACATCCGGAGGAATTGGCCGGAAATCTCGTACTAGTAGCAGAATGTGATGAGGAAGACAGCTCGCACGGTATTTTGTCTGCACTGTATCCGTTGCAGGAGTGGAAAGAGCAATACGGCTTCGAATACGTGGCGGCCATCAACTCCGATCTGGTCTCCCCACGTTATGAAGGCGATGAAAACCGCTATGTATACAAAGGCACCGTAGGCAAGCTACTACCATCCTTTTTCATTACAGGTGCGGAAACACATGTAGGCGCTTGCTTTGAAGGGCTTGATCCGAACTTTATCGCCTCAGAGCTGACGCGGCGCATCAATTACAATCCGGAATTATCCGATGAAGCGTATGGGGAAAGCACTGCACCGCCAGTCTCGCTGAAGCAGATGGACCTGAAGCCTTCCTATACGGTACAGACCGCGCTTGCAGCTTATGTCTACTATAATTTTCTTGTTCATTCCTGGTCACCCAAAGAAGTACTGGAAAAGCTGAAGGAACAGGCGCACCTTGCTTTTGATAGCGCTCTGCAGCTCTTCGAAGAACGGTACCGCGCCCATTGCGCACGCAGTGGTGAGCCTTATCAGGAAATTCCGTGGACAAGCCGCGTGTATACATACGCAGAAATGAACGAGCTTCTTATGAATGACTGGGGTGATGCATATACCGAGCATATGAAAGTATACATGCATGAGCTGCTGGCGGACACAAGTCTGGATAGCCGGATGTATGCCGCGCGTGTCGTCGAAGAGGCGTGGAAATGGATGAAAGATAAGCGTCCGGCGATTATCGTTTTTTATTCTTCCATCTATTCGCCGCGCGTAGAGCTGACAGATAGGACGAAGAACGAGCGGGACCTAAGCCTGGCGCTCGAACAGGCGGTAGCCTATGTACAGCCGCATTATGAACATCCGATTCAAATCAGACATTTCTTCCCCTACATTTCCGATATGAGCTTCGTGGCGCTTAGCGACGATGAAGAAAGCATACGAAGTGAAGCGGATAATAATCCGGCTTTTGGACAAAAGTACAGTGTGGATTATGATGCGATTCGCAATCTCAACGTACCGGTCATTAATGTTGGGCCATACGGCTATGATGCGCACAAAAAATATGAGCGTATTGAAATGAAATTCTCGCTGGAGATTGTGCCCAACATTACGAATCAGATTATCTGCTCGCTACTTGCATAACCGCTACGCCTGAACGAACTAAAACAAAAGAGGTCCGGTAAGCCATGACAGCTTGCCGGACCCTTTCTTTTTTCTTATTCTTCCCATTCCAAGCTTAATAAAATTTTATGCTTAAACAAACCTAAAAGAAAACCAATATAATAATCCGCACGCACAATGACATGATACTCATTATGCTGATGTGTATAGAATAACGCATCGGTATGCACCGTATCCTTGGAGAAATACGTACGAACCTTATGCAGCTCAGGCAAGTATTTATCCGGATTTTTCACTTTAATAATAAATTCTTTATCCTGATCATTTTCCCTTTCCTGAATATCCAAACCATCCCGATCATATTCGTAACGAATCATCCCATCTCTCCTCCTGTATCCATCCTTACATTAAATAGCGCAAATACACATATACAGTCGAAATAATAATCGACAAAATCATCAACGGAAAGCCGATGAACAGAAACTTCACAAATGAAATATGGTGGCCTTCTTTACCAGCCATTCCAGCTACGATAACATTAGCGCTAGCGCCAATCAGCGTACCATTTCCGCCAAGACATGCCCCAAGAGCGAGCGACCACCAGAGCGGCTCAAGATCAGTAAGACCGATTTTACCCATCTCCTGAATCATCGGGATCATCGTAGCAACAAACGGAATATTATCGACAAAAGCAGAAGCAATCGCGCTCATCCACAAAATAAGCATGGCCGTAGCCGTCAAATCTCCGCCTGTTAATGTGATTGCTTCCTGCGCCAATTTGGCAATAACTCCAGTCTCAACCAGACCGGATACAAGCACGAATAGACCAACGAAAAAGAAGATGGTTGTCCATTCCACACGGGTCAAGGCATCCTCAAGATAATGCTCCCCTGTCAGGAGCAATAATAGAAATGCACCGGTCAGCGCAACGGTCGCTGACTCGATATGCAACGCCTGATGGGCGAAGAATCCGGCAATGGTCAGCGCCAGAATAAATAGGCATTTCTTCAGCAGCGTTGGGTCCGATAGCTCGTCTTCGGCGCTCATCTGCATCAGTTCCTGCTGTAGCTCAGGCGTTGTTTTCAATTGCTTGCGGTACCAAAAAGCAAGAATACCAACAGTAACGGCCAGGATGACGATAATAATCGGTGCCAGATTAAAAATAAAAGCGGCAAAAGTCAACTCTTTGACTGCGCTTCCAATCATAATGTTCGGCGGATCTCCGATTAGCGTAGCCGTTCCCCCTATATTGGAAGTCAAAATCTGCGTCAACAGGTATGGCATCGGCGATACCCGAAGCTGGCGTGTAATACTGAATGTTACCGGCACCATGAGCAGCACCGTCGTTACATTGTCAAGAAAAGCGGAAGCAAAAGCGGTAATAAGTCCCAACGCAACAAGAATGCGTATCGGGTCGCCCTTGGCTTTCTTGGCCGCCCAAATCGCTATGTACTTAAACAATCCGGTCTGGGCTGTAACCGTAACGATAATCATCATCCCGGTCAACAGTCCTAACGTATTGAAATCGATATGATGCAGGGCCGTTTCCTGATTTACAATACCGAATGCGATCATTAGTGCGGCACCGAGCATAGCCACAATCGTGCGATGGATTTTCTCCGAAATAATGAGCGCATACGTAATTAAGAAAATAATTATGGCGTAAATCGCTTGCTGTTCCATACATTCCTCCCAAACCTTACATGACAGCTTTTACTTACTTTAACTAAGTTTATATTATACTCTATATACCTTGTAGAATAAACGGCATTTCTTTCGAAAAAGAAATAGTATTAAAAAAAGAGGAAACAGTCGTTATTATCTAACTACTGTTCTCCTGCTGCTCTTCTTTCTTTTTTTCATAATTTATCTGTAAAGTATAGTATAGTAGAGTATAGCTTTTATTCTATGTCATTATTCGGAGGGGTAATATGGAGCACATCAGTATAGACATGCTGCTATTTGTTATGGCTGCAGGTTTCCTGGCCTCGTTTATTGATTCGGTCGTTGGCGGCGGAGGTCTGATTTCAATCCCGGCTCTGCTGTTGACCGGTCTTCCTTCTACGGTGGTACTTGGGACAAATAAGCTGGCCAGCACCATGTCTTCATGCACGAGTACGATTTCATTTATGCGTTCAGGTAAAATCAATCTGCGGATGGTAGGGTGGCTATTTCCGCTCTCGCTTATCGGTTCTGCCCTAGGCGCCTATACAGTAACGAAGGTTCCGCCTGAATTCCTCAAACCGCTTGTCGTTGTTTTGCTAATTCTGGTCACGATTTATACACTCTTCAAGAAAAATTGGGGCAGCGAATCTACATATAAAGGCGCAACGAAGAGGATTGTATTTTTCGCTATCATGACCGCACTTATCATCGGTTTTTATGACGGATTTTTCGGCCCCGGAACAGGGTCGTTTCTTTTGTTTGCATTTCTTCTCATGGGATTCGATTTCGTCGGTGCTGCCGGGAACGCCAAGGTGCTTAACTTCGCTAGCAACATTGCGGGCCTTGCCATGTTCATGGTCTTGGGCGCTGTAAATTATGAATACGGAATTCCGATGGGCATTGCGATGGTGGCAGGCGCATTACTCGGATCGCAGGTAGCTATCCGCAAAGGCGCAAGCTATGTAAAACCGCTCTTTGTCAGTGTGACTGCACTGCTCATCGGAAAACAGCTATGGGATATGATGCATTAGACGTCCATATATCGTTCAAACAACAGGGGCGCTTCCAGTAGAATTCCCTGATTCTGATTATAAATCGAATCGAATTGCGCAACTGGTACAGGATTTACACCCACTCCCACCTCAATGGTGTAACCGGGACGACGGCGTTCTTGAATAAACCAATCTTTATAGCCAGCAAAACTGTCTGCCGTATGCACCGGGGTATACGTACTCAGTATCTGCATTCGGCGGACAATTTCCTCGCTACCGGCAGGCTCCATATGCTGAAATCCCCAGAAAATTACTTGTCCTTGCGAATGATACGCCAACACCCCCATAAAATCATGATTCTTCGTAAACTCATACACTGCATATGCTTCTGGCTCAGACAGCGGATACGGGCCGCCATAATGGCGGGGAAACGGAGCTTGTGGGCTTGTTTTCGCCTCTTCCTCCCATAACGCCGGCCACTGGTGATTCAAATCGACGCCCCGTATATTAGCGGTCCATCCTGTAAAATTATCGGAACCGTTGTTAATCGACAACACTTCATGGTAGTACGGATGAGCATAATCGATGCCAAGCGCCGAGAGTTCTACACCGTCCGGATTTACCATAGGTACAATCCAAATGCTGAATTGATCCCATATCTCTTCGATATCATATCCCCGAAGCTTTTCTTTCTCGGCATAGGCCTGCGCCATATCTTCCACGAATTTCATTAACACGGACGCAGTTATCCATTCATTGGCATGCCATGCCCCACTATAGAATACCTCCTTCCGTCCGCTTCCCAGCCGAATCGCCTGCAACGGTTTTCCCGCGACAGAATAACCAATCGTTTCCATCTGTAAAAACGGATATCTTTCCTGCAATGCCGCCGCATCCCTCGCCAGATCATACGGTGTATATTCCTCGTTTGTATGAACAATTCCGTCCATGCGAGCAGGCGGAATCATAAGCGCCATTCCAGTCCCAAGCATCTCTTCCTGTGCAATGCTTCCAAGCCAGGGATTTGCCGTTCGCAATTCTTGCAGTGATACGCTGAATGTGCGTGCAATACAATAAAGGGTATCACCTGCCTGCGTTTCGTAGGCGGATAACGCGTCAGGTACGACCACGACCTGTCCGGGAATCAAATATTTCTTGCGTTCAAGCGATGGATTAGCACCTAATATCCCCATAGCACTAGTACCAAAACGATTCGCGATTTTGATAAGCGTATCTCCCTTTTGAACCACATATCGCATATATGCGTCCCCTCTCTATTTGCGTACTCCGATTAAAATACAGGTCACACCGATGAGGATCCATAGAATTTTTGCCAGGCTTATTCGATCAGCCATACCCATAAGGCCAATCATCGTCGTCAGCAGAAGAACCGGAGGCCCAACCAATGCTAAACTAGAATTAATTAATAGTGCTTTTTCTACTTCATTCACTTTAATAATCATAAGTGCAGCCAGAACCTCCAGCGAACCTGACAAAAGGCGTAACGTTGCCATGCCGATAATTGCTTTTTCCAGCACACGTATCCCCTCCCCTCTCTTTCAACGTATGCATGTACAGATCGGAATATATCTTCAGAGGGGAACGCCCATATTTCATTCGGCATAATATGAATTCAGAAAACCCGAGGGATGAGAGGAAGAGGGAATCATGAGGATTGAAGTCGTGCAAACAGTAGAGGAAATCCGGCAGGAGCAAATCGCCGGGCGCACGGTTATTGTGATTGATGTGCTGAAAGCGGGGAGCACGATCGTAGCTGCGCTCAACTGTGGCTTTGCCTCCGTTCTTCCCGTGGAAACGATCGGGCAGGCGCAAGCTATACGCTCACAGAACATCGTATGCGCTGGAGAAAGGCACGGAAAAAAAGTAGCTGAATTCGAATACAGCAATTCACCTACAGCATTCCGCATTCCGCATGGAGTCGGCAAGCAGCTTGTACTGACAACAACCGACGGTACAATCGCCATCAGCAAAGCGGCCCGTGCCGCACATGTGCTTATTGGCTGTTTTCTTAATGCTGATGCATGTATCAGGGAGGCCATCAGACGTCAGCTGGACATTACGCTGTACTGCGCGGGTACTCGCCACGAGTTTGCACTTGAAGACGGATTGGCCGCCGGTATGATGGTTCATCTCGCACGCCACCTCGTACCGACAAGCAGAGTCTGTGACCTGGGTAAAGCGCTTGAAGCAAGCTACTTACAGCTCGGAAAATTATTGCCTAATCTCTTGCTGGAGACAGCGACAGGAAAACGTCTTGCCCAGCAGCATGGGGAAGAGGACATACTATATTGCGGACGACTTAATGAAGTCGATATCGTTCCGATACTTATCAACAAAAAGCTAGTTAATGCTACATCTGCCAAGTCTGGCGGCAAGCCGCGAACGCCGGAAGCATAATCACAATATAGCATGCAGCGTGAATTATCGCCGAACCGGCATCATCACGTTAAATGAATTTTCCTCTTGAAGAATACTTGTCACAATAACTCCTTACCTTTTAAAAGCAAGATATGCTATCGTACAATAGGGAAGGTTTTTATCGTTTTTATGTTTATCGAAAGGAAAGGTGTGGCAAAATGAGCACAAAGCCATTTAATGATAACTTTCTAAAAGCCTGTCGTGGCGAAGCACACGATCATGTGCCTGCATGGTACATGAGGCAAGCAGGCCGCTATCAGCCGGAATACCGGAAGATTCGTGAGAAATATTCACTGTTCGAGATTACGCACCGCCCGGAAGTATGTGCGGAGGTCACCATGCTTCCTATCCAGCAATTAGATGTGGACGCTGCGATTTTGTTCGCCGATATTATGACGCCAATGCCTGCGATGGGCATTCATGTCGAGATTAAATCGAACATCGGCCCTGTTATCGACAATCCGATTACGTGTAAGGAAGATGTAGAAAAGCTGCAACCGCTTCATCCGTCAGAAGACGTGCCATATATTCTTGATACGATTAAGCTACTGCGCGAGCAACTGTCGGTGCCGCTCATCGGATTTGCAGGCGCTCCGTTTACGCTGGCTAGCTACTTAATCGAAGGCGGACCATCACGTAATTATTATAAAACAAAAGCATTCATGCACTCGAACCCTGAAGCATGGCACCTTTTAATGGATAGGCTGGGAGAGATGACGGTAACATATCTGCAAGCACAAATCCATGCCGGTGCACAGGCCGTTCAAGTATTCGATTCATGGGTAGGCACACTGAATGCACAGGATTATAAAACATTTGTGGCTCCTGTAATGAATCATATCTTCTCTGCACTGGAAAAGGAAAACGCGCCAAAAATTATGTTCGGAGTGGGAGCGGGCCACCTGCTTCAGGAATGGAACAAGCTGCCGCTTGATGTAATCGGACTTGATTGGCGCACAAGCATCACGCAAGCCCGTCAGCAAGGTGTTAGCAAAACCGTACAGGGCAATCTTGATCCGGGTCTTCTGTTGGCAGACTGGCCGGAATTGGAGAAAAAAGCAAAGGAAATTCTGGATGAAGGCATGGAAACACCTGGCTTCATTTTCAATCTTGGGCATGGAGTATATCCGCAGGTAAAGGTTGAAACCCTGCAACGCCTCACCGCATTCATTCACGACTATTCAGCGAAAAAATAACGCAAAAAAAAGCGGGGTATAAGAATGACGACAAATCGTATGGGACTTCTCGTAATGGCTTACGGTACACCGCGTAGCACCGAGGAAATCGAGCCATATTATACTCATATCCGCCGCGGTCGCACACCGACGCCGGAACTGCTGCAAGAATTAACTGATCGCTACGAGAAAATCGGAGGAATTTCCCCGCTCGCCCGCATTACGGAAGAGCAGGCATCCGCCCTTGAAGCCAAGCTTAATCACATGCAGGACAAATATGAGTTCAAAGCATATCTTGGCCTGAAGCATATAGAGCCCTTTATTGAAGACGGTATACGGCACATGAACGCAGACGGCATCGAGGAGGCTGTCAGTATCGTACTGGCCCCTCATTACTCAACATTCAGCGCAAAGTCGTATAATGGACGTGCCCTTGAGGAAAGCAAAAAAGCAGGTGGCCCAACTCTTTATTCTATCGATAGTTGGCATGAAGAACCGGCATTCATCCGCTATTGGGCAGAGCAGCTACAGGAAACATTTGCGTCGATTTCGGAAACGGAACAAGCGAAAACAATCGTTATTTTCTCGGCGCACAGTTTGCCGGAAAAGATTGCACAAATGAACGATCCGTATCCGCAGCAAATCGCTGACAATGCACGCATGATTGCGGAAATGGCGAACATACCACATTATACGACGGCCTGGCAAAGCGCGGGGCGCACGCCTGAGCCATGGCTTGGGCCAGATGTATTGGACAGGATACGCGAACTGTACGAAGCAGGATATACGACGATGATATTTTGTCCGATTGGTTTCGTCTCCGATCATCTTGAAGTGCTATACGACAATGATTATGAGTGCAAAAACCTGGCCGATGAGCTGGGCATTCATTATTTCCGTCCGCCGATGCCCAATACACATGAAATGTTCATCGAAGCGCTGGCATCTGCTGTCTTTAAGAAGCTAGAAGAAAGAAAGTGATGAACCATGAGCACGCACGCTCTTACAGTCGCGATTGTCGGTGGCGGTATCACCGGGCTGACAACCGCATATTATCTGCAAAAAGCAATCCAGGAACAAAAGCTCCCTATCAGGTATGTCTTACTGGAGTCGTCTGAACGATTAGGCGGGCAAATACAGACCGATTATACGAACGGCTTTGTCATTGAACGAGGCCCGGACTCTTTTCTGGCCCGGAAAACAAGCGCAGCTCGTCTTGCAAAAGAAGTAGGTCTTGAAAACGAACTGGTACGCAATCAAACGGGGCAAGCGTATATTCTCAACAACGATCAGCTGTATCCAATCCCGGGCGGCGCTATCATGGGAATCCCAACCAAGCTGGCACCATTTGTGACAACCTCACTGTTCTCCCCAGCAGGAAAGCTTCGGGCAGCGCTTGATCTCGTTTTACCTCGCGGCGAACAGGAGGAGGGTGATCGTTCTCTCGGTGAGTTTTTCCGTCATCGTCTTGGCAATGAAGTAGTCGAAAATTTAATTGAACCGCTACTGTCCGGCGTGTATGCGGGAAATATCGATGATTTAAGCCTCATGTCAACCTTTCCGCAATTCTACCATGTAGAACAAAAATACCGCAGCCTGATTCTCGGTATGCGCTCTACGACGCCAAAACAGCCTAAGGCTGCTGCCGACAAGAAAACACCAAGCGCGTTCCTGACTTTTAGACGCGGCTTGCAATCTCTGGTGGAGGCCATTGAGGAGCGATTAGAACCAGTCTGCGTCCGTAAAAGTACTGCGGTTGAAAACATCTCCAAGACGGATGAAGGGTATGATCTGCAATTGTCCGACGGTACTGTTATGACTGCGGATAGCATCGTACTGACGACGCCAGCCAAAACGACACGTGACACATTGTCAGCCTATCCTTTTATCAACCTTCTAAAAGAGATGCCGACTACATCCGTGGCAACTGTAGCGCTTGCTTTTCCTGAAGCAGCGATTAAACAGGATGTTAACGGAACCGGGTTTATTGTCTCCCGCAATGCGAACTATCATATCACGGCATGTACATGGGTGCACAAAAAATGGCCCCAAACAACGCCGGAAGGAAAGGTGCTTCTACGGTGCTTCGTCGGGCGCGCCGGCGAGGATGCTATCGTATATCAACCGGACGAAGAGATTATTCAAGCGGTGCTGACCGACTTGAATAAAATTATGAAGATTGATCAAAAACCTGAATTTTATCGCATTACCCGCTGGAAACAAATCCGTCCACAGTACGTGGTCGGCCATCAACAGCGGATGGCAAAACTGGAAGGTGAACTGCACGCCCATTTACCTGGCATTTTTCTTGCTGGTGCTCCGTACCATGGAGCCGGACTGCCTGATTGCATCGATCAAGGCGAGGCTGCGGTAAAGGAAGTGCTCAAATTCTTGCATATGCCAGAGGCTATAGCACAATAGCAATAGGATAACAGAAAGCGGCAGACATAAGCAGTCAGCCGCTTTTTTCCATATATATTTAATTTATTATTTGCCACTAAGTTGCTGTTGCGACAATTTCACCAATCGCTTGGTGATTTCACCACCAACGGAACCGTTGGAACGGGCATATGTGTCAGCACCCAATTGCACACCGAATTCAGCCGCGATTTCGTATTTGTACTGATCAAGCACTTGTTCCGCTTGAGGAACAAGCAGTTTGTTCCTGCTTTGTGCCATGCTCTTTCACCTCCTGTTCGAAGTACTGTTAGTGTACGTTGAAGGTGCTGTTTTATTAAACGAACATGTTTCCAAAGCGGGAAAACAGACACAATAAGAAACGTGCATAGGCGTTGCTGCTTTCTTATACGATAAAAAAGAATCCATCAGTCGATGGATTCTCTAGTCATTCTTCTTCTTTTCACCTTTATCCTTCAATGCATCTAATCTTTAAACAACAATGATGCGCCGGCAATACCCGGGTCTGTCATTTCGTATGGATCAAGAATCAAGTCGAGCTCCTCTTCCGTCAACACATTGTAGTACAAGCACAGCTCACGCACAGACTTGCCTGTTAGAATCGCTTCACGAGCGATACGTGCTGCCGTTTCGTATCCAAGATGAGGATTGACAGCCGTAATAACACCTACACTCTTCTCTACGTATTCTTTCAGCTTATCTTCGTTCGCCGTAATTCCTTCAATACAATATTCGCGGAAAACGCGGAAGCCGTTATTCATAATACTAATGGATTGTAGCAGATTAAAGACAAGAACCGGTTCCATTACGTTCAGTTCAAGCTGCCCTGCTTCAGATGCGAGACAAATCGTATTATCATTACCAATAACCTGGAAGGCAATCTGGTTAATAACCTCTGCCATAACCGGATTGACTTTCCCCGGCATAATTGAGGAACCTGGCTGGCGTGCAGGCAATGAGATTTCACTCAGTCCAACACGTGGGCCAGATGCCATCAAACGCAGATCATTTGCCACTTTGGACATGTTCATCATACATACTTTTAATGCAGCGGATACTTCCGTATATGCATCTGTATTCTGCGTTGCGTCAACAAGGTGCTCTGCTCCGACAATCGGGAATCCACTAATGTCAGCAAGATGTCGCACAACGCTCTTAATGTAACGAGGATCAGCATTTAGTCCTGTACCTACTGCAGTCGCCCCCATGTTTACTTCATATAAATGTTGGCGCGATTGTTTAATTCGCTTCATATCGCGATCCAGTACACGTCTGTACGCTTCAAACTCTTGTCCAAGACGAATCGGTACAGCATCCTGAAGGTGAGTTCTACCCATTTTAACCACATGGTCAAACGCCTTTGCTTTCTCAGCGAATGCATCATGCAGCTGCTCCATCGTTACGAGCAACTTATCGAGCATGGAAAGCGTAGCCAGGTGAATAGCTGTCGGAAATGCATCGTTCGTTGACTGCGCCATGTTCACATGTGTATTCGGGCTTAATTGAAAATAGTTCCCCTTCGCTTCCCCAATAATCTCTAAACCACGGTTGGCAATTACTTCATTCGTATTCATATTGATGGACGTACCTGCACCACCCTGAATCGGGTCTACGATAAATTGATCATGCAGCTTGCCGTCGATAATTTCTTGTGCCGCCTGTACGATCGCATTTCCCAGGCGCTGATTAAGCTGACCGGTTTCCATGTTGGCCAGTGCCGCCGCTTTTTTCACGATGGCCATCGCTTTAATGAGCGATTCATGAATGCGATATCCTGTAATTGGAAAGTTTTCCACCGCACGCATCGTCTGTACACCGTAGTAAGCATGAAGCGGAACTTCTTTTTCACCAAGAAAGTCTTTCTCTACACGATATGTTTTGTCTTCCATGTCTGCAAACATCTCCTATATTGTAATGTAAGGCTGTAACTAGAAAAGAAATTGGATTAGCAGAAAACCTATGGCCACAGCAGATACAGTAGATACAAGCCCTGGTATCATAAAGCTATGATTCAGTATGTACTTTCCAATGCGTGTCGTACCTGTGCGGTCAAAATTAATCGCCGCAATTATCGTACCATAATTCGGTATGAAGAAGTAGCCATTGACTGCCGGAAACATGGCGATTAGCGATGAAGCCGGAATGCCAAGGGCGATGCCAAGTGGCATGAGTGCACGAACAGTCGCTGCCTGGCTGTACAAAAGAATAGACAACAGGAACAGCGCAAAAGCGAATAACCATGGTGCGGCAGTAACCATTCCCTTAATCGATCCGCCCAATAAATCCATATTGCCAGCAAAAAATGTATCGCCCATCCAAGCAATTCCGAAGATACCAACAACCGCCTGCGCCCCCGCTATAAATACATTTCCTTTCACTACGTCATCTACATTGACTTTACATAGCAAAATAATGCATGCAGCAGCAGTAAGCATGACGATTTCAATCGCTACCGGCATCGCCATACGTTCGATTTTTCCTGCTATCTCCCATGCCGGACGCAATTCCGGGAAGGTACCTAACAACACAACAGCAAACGCAGCTGCCAGGAATACAAAAACAGATAGCTTGGCCCGACGGTTTACCGGTTGATGCTCCTCCTGCTGGTTAAAAGACGGGACCTGTCCCTCTTCTACCCGGCGCAAATACTCTGGATCTTTATCCAGGTCCTTGCCCATACGGCTGGCAAACACAGCACCGATCATACAGCCAAGAAACGTCGCAGGAATACTCACCATTAGGATGTCAATTAACTGAATATTATATCCAGCTATAAGGCCTAATAGCGCTACTGTAGCTGCCGAAATCGGACTTGCAGTAATCGCTTGCTGCGAGGCGATGACAGCAATAGACATCGGGCGCTCGGGTCGCACACCGGATTCACGCGCCACTTCAGCAATAACCGGCAACACGGAGTACGCCACATGTCCCGTTCCCGCACAAAATGTGAACAAATACGTTACAATAGGGCCCATAAAGGTAATTCGGGATGGGTTCCTGCGCAGCATTTTTTCAGCGAGCTGAACGAGATAATTCATACCTCCCGCTGCCTGAAGCGTACCTGCTGCTGTAATAACGGCAACAATCATCAACATAACATCAATCGGCGGAGCAGTCGGCTGTAGATGAAAGAAAAAAGTTAGAACGGCGAGCCCCACGCCCCCCATTACTCCAAGCCCCACCCCTCCAAGACGTGCACCAATGAAGATACAAATAAGTACAACGAGGAATTCAAGCCAAAACATAATAAGCACCTCTCAATCTAAGAAAAAACAGAAAATTAAGTAATACAGCAATTGATTCTGCAACATTTTCTGCTGCACCTTTATTATAGTTCCGTTATTTTCTTCTGCATGAAGCATTTGTGAAAATATAATGAGCAAACAATCTATTTTTGTTCACAAATAAGCTAATTTCCCCGTAAAAAAACCTGCCCATTATACAGGCAGGTCATCTTTTTAGGCTTGTATGTATTTGCTCTGTTGTCACCGCAACTGAACTCTGATTTAGCTTATCTCCAGCCACTTCATTGTACTGCTGAACTTTTACCGCTCCGAATGCGAATACGGCGAAAAAGACAGCCGAGAGCGCAATCCCAACAATGCTATTTACAAAGCTCCCTTTCTTTCTAAAGATGGAAAGAAGAGAGATGAATGCAAATCCCAGAAACACAATCGTACAAAAAAATCCCATTAAACTAATCGGTCCCCAAATCACCTTTACCACCCCATTTTTCTTCTTTCTACTCTTCCCTTTTCACAATATGAACAGCAAAACAACATTAGTCTTTAACTCATATCGCTTTTTATATCTTTATACCTTAATTATAGGTATATTTACTTAACATACAATAGGTCTTAGTAAGAAAAAAGTGGAGTTTCTATGAATTAGACAATGTATTCTCTTCGTTTCTTGGCGTTTTTCCGCTACAATAAGGTAAAACCTCTATACAATGGGGAGATTTTTTCATTCCCTGCTGATGATTGGTTACACTTATCAGAGTCATAGGGGCAGTTATTCCCCAGATAACATATATGAAGTGAAAAATAACTGCCCGTTGAACCAGGATAAAATATGTATATCGAGGGTGTTGATTATCCAGTATAATCCAAAGTAAA
>NZ_KE952657.1 GCF_000466385.1 Aneurinibacillus aneurinilyticus ATCC 12856 | reverse complement strand
AAGGTCGCAGGTTCAAGTCCTGCCCCCGCAACCAATTTTATTTATCAGCGTTGCGTCAAAAAACTTTTTTACATAAAATCATGGAAAGCATTTGCTTTGCATATATTGATGTATGAGTGTATATCGGGACGTGGCGCAGCTCGGTAGCGCGCACCCTTGGGGTGGGTGAGGTCGCAGGTTCAAATCCTGTCGTTCCGACCAGTTTTTTTATAAGGGAGTATAGCCAAGTGGTAAGGCACAGGTCTGCAAAACCTTTATTCCCCGGTTCGAATCCGGGTACTCCCTCCATAAAGCTATTTAAAAACCTTGCAAAGGTTATATAAATGTGATAAATTTAAATAGTTGACGCTATAAAAATGCGGTCGTGGTGGAATTGGCAGACACGCTATCTTGAGGGGGTAGTGGTCGTACGACCGTGCGAGTTCGAGTCTCGCCGACCGCACCATCTTTATTATCTTGACAATGCCGAAAAAGCTTCATGGCTCAGATGAGATTAGTGACACTTGAAGAGTGCGGCATACATAAATGGACTCATAGCTCAGTTGGTTAGAGCGCTACGTTGACATCGTAGAGGTCGTTGGTTCGAATCCAATTGAGTCCATCACTAAAAGCCTAGTATTATCAAGCATCATACAAAGGGGTTGTCCGATTTGGACAGCCCCTTTGTATGATTGGTTACAAGGTTATTTCCTGCAAGCCCGTGCAATTATTAAAAAGAATTAATATGTCTTCATCGTAGCGAAAATAAAGCCATTCGTTTAGTCATTTTAAAGTACAGTACATTCGGTATACTATTGGACGATAATGCTAAGACTATAAAGAATAGAGAAAGTTCTTTAATGATTTAGCCCTCGCTAAAAAATCTTTTTATCAATAATTGTCACTAACAGAGTTTGAATTTATAACAAGAGCGAACATAGACACCAATTTTTGTGTAGCTTTCTTTTACAAGTCCGAGTTGTTCAAAAATAATTTTAGTAATATATCTTGGCAAGGGTGTTGGTTATCCAGTACGATCCAGAGGGAATCGTCACCACACTGTGCACTAAACGGTCGTTGGTTCGTCTCTCGTCCCATAATACCCAGACGTTTTGCCGGTCCAACCTTGGCGCCACAAAAAGCGACCGTATCCCTTCCTTGCGGGAAAAAGACGAGGGAACACGCCTACACGTGCACCTTCTTTCTTTCATCTTATGAATAATCAACAGGTGTGATATCTTGGTTTTCTTTGCAAAATTAAATTTCTCTTAAAATTTTTACACCTCTTACAATATTCCAAATAAAATAGTAAATCGTAATAATAGCAACAACAACATAGGTTGCTATTGCACCAAATCCGACTATCGTTCCAGCTCCTGTACTAATACCGATTGCTCCAGATGCTGCAATTCCAATAATTAAAGCTACATAAGGAATAAGATGTGTCCATAATGCTTTTTTTGCATGGTATTGAACCTCTTTATCCCCTATCAAATATACAACAATTGGTAATAAAAATGGTGCAAAAAAGATACTAAAGTAACATAACGAAGATAAAATATTATTTCCTTTCATGTGCCTCACCTCTAAAAATTTTTTATCATTTCCTGTACTCTTTATTAGTACATCTAACTAAATTTACCTATATAAATGACACCTGATATTTTGACAAGGCAGGGCGGTTGGCAGAAGGAGATTAGGAAAAAAGAAGAGATAGGCTACGTCCTGCGCTCCGGCAGAAGAAAGGCCAGCGTGTCTTTTTCTTACCTTCCACCACAAAAATGTGTCGATTTATCAAATCAGATGTATATAAACAAGGGGTAGTAACAACTTGGTTAAATAATTAATTTTGATTTTTTCATTAGGTTTGATTAAC
Organism: Aneurinibacillus aneurinilyticus ATCC 12856; assembly: GCF_000466385.1. GTDB lineage: Bacteria > Bacillota > Bacilli > Aneurinibacillales > Aneurinibacillaceae > Aneurinibacillus > Aneurinibacillus aneurinilyticus. Next base: position 374 of record NZ_KE952657.1, on the reverse strand, counting down.
TATCCTATTATTAGTTTACATTGGATATAGCATTAGAAACATCGAAACACCTTACGGGTAACTTACATTTTTGTAAGCAAGATTAAAGGTTCAGTCATACTAACGAGAAAGAAACAGCATCTCAGATAGAATCGTGCAGCCTTTCGGTTCACGACAATGTGTTAGGTGGGAAGTTTACTGCCTGGGCATCGAATTAGGTATGGGTGGCAGAGGTTGCGCGCATTCTGGCTCAAGAAGGCTGGCTATATCTGATGGACATTGCGGAGCTATTCGTTTGCACAGCTCTCCCTATTAATTACCTTTAGAGCTTACTTTTGGTATAATTAATTTTGCATTATATTATCAAGGGTGTTGATTATCCAGTATAATCCAAA
>NZ_KE952656.1 GCF_000466385.1 Aneurinibacillus aneurinilyticus ATCC 12856 | reverse complement strand
GTTTCTGAATCACAACAATAACTGGCAATATGTCAAGAATCTTTAGGCTAACGCCTAACCGAAAGAAATCCCCTCCCTACTCACTTCGTTCCTTGAGGAAGGGGACTTCTTTCGGAAAGCTGTTAAATAGCAAGGATATTGATTAAACAATAGTGATAAAAAATAAGCTGGCAATCCCTTCCTTTAAGAAGTGATTTTGCCAGCTTAAATCAAACAGCTACATAATATTATGCAAAAGATTTAGACAGATTTGCCATTTCGATAGCCGCTGCGGCCGCTTCCCATCCTTTATTTCCCGCCTTTGTGCCTGCCCGTTCAATAGCCTGTTCAATCGTATCGGTCGTCAGCACGCCAAAAATTGCTGGAACACCGGTGGACAGTCCGATAGAAGCGACACCTTTTGCCGTCTCATTGCACACATAGTCAAAATGAGGGGTAGAGCCGCGAATCACCGTTCCGAGCGCAATAACCGCATCGTATTTACCTGATTCGGCCATCTTCTTTACGAACAATGGAATTTCGAACGCCCCTGGTACCCATGCTACTTCTACGTTGTTTTCTTCCACACCATGACGCTTGAGTGCATCCAGCGCACCACCCAGCAGCTTGCTGGTAATAAATTCATTAAAACGCCCGACAACGATCCCGATTCGTAATCCCGTTCCTACTAAATTTCCTTCATATACTTTTGCCATAATTAAGCCCCCAAATCATATCGTTTTTATTTTCTTTTATTTCCACAAAAAGCTGAACAACGGATGCCGCCATTATAAATTCAATAAGTGACCGAGCTTGCTTTGCTTCGTGCGAAGATATCGTTCATTGTCAGCCACCGCTTCCACCTGTAAAGGTACCCGCTCAACCATCTGCAAGCCATAACCTTCCACACCTTTGATTTTACGCGGATTGTTCGTTAAAAGACGCATCTTGCCCACGCCTAAATCGGCAAGAATTTGTGCCCCGATACCATACTCCCTCAAGTCGGCCGCAAACCCTAATTTCTCGTTTGCCTCTACTGTATCCAGCCCTGTTTCCTGCAGCTTATATGCTTTTAGCTTATTGATGAGTCCGATGCCCCGGCCTTCCTGACGCATATACAGCAGCACACCACGGCCGGCTTCTTCGATTTGCCGCAATGCCGCATGCAGCTGTGGCCCGCAATCGCAGCGGAACGAGCCGAAAACATCCCCTGTCAAACACTCGGAATGCACCCGGACAAGTGTCGGTGTCTCAGCATCCAGTTCACCTTTCACCAAAGCCACATGCTCTTTACCATCCACATCATTCGTATATGCCACCATACGGAAGTGCCCGTATTCAGTCGGAAGCACAACTTCAACTTCCCGTTTTACCAGCTTGTCATAACGTGTACGATAACGAATCAATTCCTCAATCGTAATCATTTTCAAATCGTGCTTTTTCGCGATTTGTGCCAAATCCGGTACCCGCGCCATCGAACCGTCCTCATTCATAATCTCACAGATAACTCCGGCCGGATAGCTGCCGCACAGACGCGCCAAATCCACTGCTGCTTCCGTATGGCCTGCACGGCGCAATACGCCCCCTTTTCGCGCAATAAGCGGGAAGATGTGTCCAGGACGGCGGAAGTTCTCCGGGCCGTACGCAGAATCCATCATCGCCTGTACCGTTTGGGCCCGCTCGAATGCGGAGATACCAGTCGTAGTTGTCGCTTCATCGATCGACACAGTAAACGCTGTTCCATGCGCATCAGTGTTACGATCTACCATCGGGGCTAGCGCAAGTTCCGTTGCCCGCTCTTCCGTAATCGGTGCACAGACTAACCCACGGCCGTGCGTAACCATAAAATTAATCATCGCGGCATCCGTTTTCTCTGCCAATGCAACAAAATCCCCTTCATTCTCGCGATCTTCGTCATCCACAACAATAATCGGTTTGCCCTGTTTCAAATCCAGAATCGCTTCTTCAATCGAATGAAACATGATCTCCACCCCTTGTTTTGCTTAATCAAGAAATCCGTGTTCGGACAGAAAGCTTTCCGTCAGTGAGGCGCGGCTCTTCCTCTGTTCGTGCCGTATAACGAATCGCTCGATATATTTGCCTATCATATCGCATTCGAGATTGACCGAATCGCCTTTTTCCTTGTACTGTAGCACCGTCTCGGCCAACGTATGCGGAATAATAGAGACGGTAAAGCAAGTATCACCTATGTCCACAACCGTCAGGCTAATACCATCGATAGCAACAGACCCTTTCGGAATGATATATCGTAACAGTGTATCGTCTGCTTCTACTGTATACAGCACTGCATTTCTGTATGGACGTTTATCTGCAATAAGCCCGGTACCATCCACATGTCCGGAAACAAAATGCCCGCCGAATCGGTCGCCCGCCGCCATCGCCCGCTCTAGATTTACCCGCGAACCTGGTCCAATCATGGATAAGTTTGTTTTCTTTAACGTTTCCGGCACAACGTCCACCGTAAAATTCCGGGGAGAAAATGCTGTAACCGTCAGGCAAATACCGTTGACTGCAATGCTGTCTCCTAATTTAACATCGGTCAGCACCTTGTTGGCGGATATATCCAGCACAGCAGAGCGATCTCCCCGTTTGATAGAACGGATGGCCCCCATTTCTTCGATAATTCCCGTAAACACATACTCACCCCCATATCGGATACCCGGTGATTTTAATATCATCACCGATTTTTTCGAATGAAAGATCGGCAAGGGATACGGCATTGTTCATATCTTCAATGCCCAGTCCGCCGAATGGTGTAGGAGCTCCCTGTCCGGCCACCAGCTTCGGTGCAATGTAGGAAACCACCTTGTCAATCGCCTGTGCATGCAGAAAAGCGCTATTAATCTGACTGCCGCCTTCTACAAGTACAGAAGAAATCTGCTGTTCACCAAGCAAAGTGAGCAAACGTTGAATATCTACCTTTGTATTGCTTCCTGTAGAAAAAACACGAACCCCCATCTCTTCAAGCTGTTCCCATTTCATTGGATCGGCACGTTCGGTAGTAAAAATCCATGTCGGCGCCTGTTTATCGGTCAGCACCCTTGCATCCAATCGGATGCGCAATGTCGTATCAATAATGACGCGGACAGGATTTTGGCCGCCCAGTGCCAGGCGGGTCGTTAGCTGCGGATCGTCAGTCAGCACCGTATTGACACCAACAAGAATCGCATCATGCTCATGTCGCATCCGATGTACCTCCAGGCGGGCCTCTTCACCAGTAATCCAGCGGCTGCTTCCAGCATATGTTGCTACCTTGCCATCAAGCGTCATTGCAGTTTTGACTGTCACGAACGGTTTCTTTGTCGTAATAAATTTAATGAATACTTCATTCAATCTTTTTGCTTCTATTTCACAAATACCTGTAAGTACCTCAATGCCTGCATCAGCAAGCGCCGTGACTCCGCGTCCCGCCACCAGCGGATTCGGGTCAAGCATCGCTATGACTACCGTACAAACCCCCTGCTCAACGAGCGCATCCGCACAAGGCGGCGTTTGACCATAATGGCTGCACGGCTCCAGTGTGACATAGGCCGTCGCTCCTCTCGCTGCATCCCCTGCCATGCGAAGCGCTTGAACCTCGGCATGTGCCTCACCAGCTCGCAGGTGCGCACCCATACCGACAATGCGACCATCCTTGACAAGTACACAGCCTACAGCCGGGTTAGGGCTGGTCTGGCCTCGTACTGCTTCTGCAAGCCGCAGTGCAAGCTCCATATAGTCCCTATGTCCCATCCTTCCATCCCCCTTGCCTGTTTTCTAAATGTTCCATCACTTTCATCATCTGTTCACTCCAACAAGAGCAGGAATAAGACGCAAATCACCATAATGGCACAAAAAAGGCGTATGATTCCGTCATCTCCCTGTGTAAACCGATATCGGTCGGGGCAGGAGAAAATAACGGTGTCATACGCCTGACATTCTTTATCACAAGTACACATGACCTTTCATGCCTATGACAAAGAAAGCCCTGAAAGACGGCATCATACCGCTTTCAGGGCTCGTTTTTCCGAAAAAAGATAGATCGATGACAGGGTCTAATCCGCTTCTCCACTCCCATAAGAAAAGCGAAAGAAACGCACTCCAAATATGAGCAGACTACACCTGCATTCCGAACTACATATCCTTCTCCCATCCAGACTATACTGTCGGTCCCGGATTCACACCAGGTCAGCATTGGTTGTATAAACCGCAGCTCACGGACTGAAGAGACCTATGCCTCTAACACCGCCGGTAGGGAATTTCACCCTGCCCCGAAGGATTACTCCGATGAAATTGTACCTTTAGTATATCGTATCCATCATAGCCTGTCCACGCTCAATTTCACATCGCCAAACAGGCTCACAAGTTGTAGGTTGCCCAGCCGCTGTGATAGAATAAAACGAACGAACGAAAAGGAGTGAATACATAATGGCGAAAAAAGGCAGCATCGAGCTTGAAAACGGCAACAAAATCCTGATTGACTTCTACCCGGAGGCCGCTCCCGGCACGGTTGAGAACTTTGAGAAACTAGCGAACGAGGGCTTCTACAACGGCCTGTCGTTTCACCGCGTAATTCCTGGTTTTGTAAGTCAGGGTGGCTGCCCGCATGGCACAGGAACCGGCGGACCTGGCTACACTATCAAATGCGAAACACAAGGCAATCCACACAAGCATGTTCCCGGCGCGCTTTCAATGGCACATGCAGGACGCGACACTGGCGGCAGCCAATTCTTCATCGTGCATGAGGCCCAACCACACTTAGACGGTGTACATACTGTATTCGGTCAGGTTACCGAAGGCTTGGAGCATGCCAAAAACATGCGCAATGGAGACAAAATGAAAGAAGTAAAAGTCTGGGAAGAGTAGACCTTCCTTGTAGAAATGGGGCGGGCACACATGTCCACCCCGTTGTTTGTATTAGTTTAGCTGATCCATAAACGCCTTCAGCTTCTGCACATAGGCTTTGCTCAACAGATCGCATCCGTCCAGAATGGTCTGCCGGTATGCTTGGCTCGGCGCCTGATCCGGCTTTCTGTCAATCACCATGTACGTAATTGCTTCAATGAATTGATCCCCCGCTTTTACTTTTACTATCTCTCTGCTATACGAAATGCCCTCGCCCTCCCGTGCATCCAAGTTCGGCAGCAGTTCCGGCGGAATCAAATAGAGTACTCCTTCCGTTTCGCTGCCTAGGGAAGGAACGATATCTGCTACGCCCCCGCCCCATTTTTGATGGGAATAGCGTGTGAAGCCAACTCGGTAATCAGGCAACACGGCCCGGCCTATAACACAAAACTGCGGCACATCAATCATAAAGCTGTTCCGGTTCATGCACGAACCATACGCGAAGTAAGGGAGCCATCCCCGCCCTTTCCTGTGCATCCGCCAGTCACCGGATGGAACAAATTCCGCCTTATCGTCCAGCCATGTCCGTCTTTCCTTCGGATAAACGTAGATATAGCAGGAAATTGCCTCCCCTGTCCTAGTATTCGCCCTGATGACGATCCGTTCATACTCTCCTTCTTCGCAGCCTTCCAGCTTATCCATCGCTTGCAGCGCTTCTTCCAGCCGTCCGGAATCCAGTTCAAGCAGTTGACCGTTTACAATACCCTGCCCACGGATAACCGCCGGATATCCATAAGACAAATCATACAACCAGCCTCTAACCGTTGCCTCTCTTACATTTGTTACAAACGGTTCCACAACGGTATGGTTACATTCTCCCCGACAAAGCGTTCCATATACAAATACATGACACAGCATCGTTCTTGATCCCCCTTCTGTTCCTTTTCCCTATTTGATCAAAGCAGCATAAATATGACTCATTGTATCTTGAATCCGTTCCAGTTCTGCGAACCGATGTCCGCCGTTTGGAAAGGAAACAAATGTGCCGCAACCTTTAAGCATTTTTCTCGTTTGAGTATGGTCAAGACGTTCATCATCTTCACATACAAAAACATGCAGCAGCGCGTGATTTCCTTCCAAGTAGATTTCCTGAAACATATCTCGCAGCTGTTTAATATGCCCTTCGGTAAATACGAACGGTTCACCTGTATCATAATTCGTATTTTCCCCCAGACAATCCATCAACGTCGCAAACGGCATCAGCGACGGATTTAAGAGCGCAGCATGACAGTCATATTTCACTGATAAATAATAAGCCAAGGGTGTTGATTATCCAGTATGATCCAG
>NZ_KE952655.1 GCF_000466385.1 Aneurinibacillus aneurinilyticus ATCC 12856 | reverse complement strand
TGGATCATACTGGATAATCAACACCCTTGATTTAGAAGAATAAATAGGGCCAGCCTGAAGATGGGGAACTGGCTCTATTTGCTATGTATATGCAGGAGCGTTATGCATCATTTTCTATGGCCTGGACATAGCGGCTCGATGTTGATAACCTTTTGAACAGGTTCAATTATATAAGTTACACTTGATAGTTTGACAGGATAACGTGGTTGGAAGGAGGAAATTCGGAAAAAGAAGAGGGTGGATGCGCCCTGCGCTCCGGTAGAAGAAAGGCCAATGTGTCTTTTTCTCGTCTCTGATTTTCTCCTTCTTTTACTTCTGACTACAAAAATATTGCACATCTTGCGGATGAGTCGGTAGGCTTTCGTTTGATTCGCCTTGAGAACATCCGCCACTTTTCGGGAACTTTTCAGGTTTTCGTATAGTTCAGTTACCTATTTTTTTCACTCCTTCTATTACACCTTCTTTAATAAACTATTGACCCTGATGAACTTCGGCGGGGAGACTCTCTGCCATATTAAGCACAATGACTCCTATAATGACCAGAAGAATGCCAATAATACGTGGAAGGCTAACGGACTCGTGCCACAGAATAACCCCGACGATAACTGTAATTGCCGTACCTAATCCAGACCAGATAGCATAAGCGGTACCAAGGGAAAAGGATTTTAGCGCCAGAGAAAGCAAATAAAAAGAACAGAAATATCCTATCACTGTAACTAGGCTGGGAATTAGTTTGGTAAAGCCATACGACATCTTCAAGGACGTAGTGGCAATGACTTCAAATAAGATAGCACCCAGCAGAACAAGCATTTTCATCTTAATTCCCCCTTGGATAGCTGCAACAAGATGTTTAATACACGTTCCCGTAAGTCTTTATCGGTTAAAGGGGCAAGTCCAAACATGTCGGTGAACCATAGACCATCAGAGGCTAGTCTGCAAATTGTAGCAATAGCCGGGTCTATTCCATCCTCTTCCATATTTTTTTGCCATTCTTGATAAAAGTTCTGAGCAGGCTGTAACAGTTTGGGGGAATTGACTAATGCAGCAAGCAATCCCACACTGATTTGTAACTCCTGCTCCTCGTTTTCTTCGCTATGGAATGTAGTTCTGATGTAAGCGTGTGCCCAGCGGCCGGAATGCTCCCCGTTTTCCTTGATATCATTAAGCATTCTGTGGTTGAATCGTCCGAATAAATCTTCGATCAAACCAATAATGAGCGCATTTTTGTTGGGAAAGTGATAGAGCAGTCCGCCTTTGCTAATGTTAGCTCTATCGGCAACTGCATGTAAGGTTAGCTGCCCGACACCTTCTTCTACAATCAGGGAGTAGGCTGAGTGCAGGATAAGCTGACGTGTTGGTGCTTTTGCGGGATTCAACTATTATCACCGTACCTTCGTACTTATCTTTTGCATTTAGTATACCGTCTGGACTGTTCAATTGTCAATTTATAGTAAAAATTCTTTCTATTTTGACTCGGGTGAGTTTTTTATGAAATGCCACCGCAGTTTATTTTTGAAGAGAGCACTAATGGATAAAATCACGCCTGTTGATTATCCACAAGGTGGAAGAAAGAAGGTGCACGCGTCGGCGTG
>NZ_KE952654.1 GCF_000466385.1 Aneurinibacillus aneurinilyticus ATCC 12856 | reverse complement strand
TAGCCAATTACATAAAACAAGAAATTTTATCGGGGAGAATAAAACCAAAAGAAAAATTACCGTCAAAACGTAAGTTATCGAACTACCTTGGATTAAGCTTAAACACTATTCAGTCAGCTTATGAGCAATTATGTGCGGAGGGTTATATAGAAAGCAAACCTCGAAAAGGATTATTTGTAACAACCTTTGATAAAAACATAATCTTTAACCAAAGAGATTTTGAAAAATTGGAGTCAAAGAGCAAGCAAATACAAGTAAATGCCAAGATTGATTTCAATTCTGGCAAGGTTGATTTAGAACACTTTCCGTATGCTATATGGAGAAAATTAACTATTCAATCTTTATACGAGGATCAAGGGGAATTATTTTATAATGGAAATCCTCAAGGGGAACTGCTTCTTCGGGAACAAATTGCAGCACATCTTTTTGCTTCTAGAGGTGTTAGATGCTCTGCTGAACAAATCATTATTGGTGCAGGTACTCAGGTACTTATTGGATTATTGTGTATGTTAATTGGTAAAGAACATATCTATGCACTTGAGAATCCTGGTTTCCATAGAACGAGAATGACTTTACAAGATATGGGGGTCCATACAGTTTCAATTCCACTCGATGAAGATGGGATGAATATAAATCAGTTAAAAAATACGGGTGCCAATGTTGTTTATGTAACACCGTCTCATCAATTTCCTTATGGGATGATAATGCCCATTTCAAGAAGAATGGATTTGTTAAAATGGGCAGAAGAAAAGAACGGTTATATTATTGAAGATGACTATGATGGTGAATATCGGTATAAAGGGCAGCCGATTCCTTCCTTACAAGGGCTTGATACAAAGGAAAATGTTGTGTATTTAGGTGCATTTTCGAAGTCTTTGATTCCATCTATACGTATTAGTTATATGATTTTACCATCTTCACTTAGGAAAAAATACCAGGAGCACTTTACTATTTATAAGCAAACGGTTTCTCGTCTTCACCAGGATACTCTATACCGTTTTATGAAGGATGGACTTTGGCAAAGTCATTTAAATAAAATGAGAACTCTTTACCGGAAAAAGCATAGTACCTTAATGTTAGCCGTTAAAAATTATTTAGGAGAAAAAGTAAATATAATCGGTGAAAAATCAGGACTTCATATTATTTTGGAAGTAAAGAACGGTATGGAAGAAGATGAGTTAATCAATACTGCAATGAATGTTGGTGTAAAGGTTTATCCATTATCAATATATTATAATGGGTCACCAGGAAGCTTAGGGTGTAGAATCTTACTAGGATTTGGAGGGTTATCAGAAACTGAGATTAATACAGGAATTCGATTATTGAAAGAAGCATGGAAGCTCTAGATTGTGCCTACACTCCCATGAAAATAAAAGCGGAAAAAGACAATAAGAAAATGGACTCAGCCAATAAGTTTTTAAAAAAGGCTGCATTTCGCCAGTTTGTCAGTAATTCCATTTCTTAGGAACCTTGCACCGCTGTCAACTCTTCTGCCCGTAACAGCTATGCCAAACGGATCACATCCCTACGATTTATCATCCTTCATAAGTACCGGCTCCTTTTTTCATATTGTGGCTCTGTACTGGCCTTCTACATCCAGTGTAACCCACGCCATTATGAAAAATAGGGGCCGGCCTCGTTCATTATGATTAAGAAAGCAAGTCACCCTAAAAATGATAAAATGAGCTTCTTTGTTACAAGAAAGCCTAAAAATTTCATTTTGGTGGTGCAATAAAACTTTAACTTGATGGCGATGGTGTTTGACTACAAGTACACAGAAAACGTTGTGCATCCGAATGCCGGAGGCTTGTGTTAATAGATAAAGTTTTGCCGGTCCGCCTAAAATGATATAGAGTAGCCGTTTGGCTTCGTTGTGGAAAAATGATGAGCGGTAAGGCCCACATGTTTTTCCTACACGTGTGGAAGCAATGCTTCACATGTGCCTTTAACTTTAACTTCGTTTTTCTGATCGACGGCCTGTACTTTAATTTTAACCCATATCCCTTCAGCGTTTTCTTCTTTTCCAACCAACTCTCCCCGGACGGTAATCGCATCACCTGGACGAGTAATGGAAGAAAAACGTACACCAAACTTCTTAATAGATGCACGCGGTACCCAGGTAGTCAAAGCTTGGCCAACAAAGCCCATGATTAGCATGCCATGAGCGATAACGCCACCTAGTCCCGCTTCTTGACCTACGCTTTCAATCGTATGTATTGGGTTAAAATCCCCAGATGCTCCGGCGAATTTAATTAGTTGCATCCGAGTGACCGGTGGCTTTTCAAGCGCAGGCAGCTCCGTTCCTACCTCAGCTTCTCTGTTATGAAGCAAATACGGTTCCATATGCTCCCCTCCCTACGGTGTTTTGACCAGCATCATCCGTGCGGCCATTACCTTTTCATCGTTTTGGTTACGGTAGACAGTTTCTAACGTATAGAATGCCATCCCGTTTCGCTTTGCTTTTACGTCCGTCACTTTCGTTTCCGCGTGAATCGTATCACCTGCATGAATAGGGGCAAAATACTCGTATTCCTGCTCTCCGTGCAACAGCTTCTTCATATCGATTTCAAGCTGCTCCATCAAATCTTCGAAGGTCGGACCGGACCACATATCAATTGCTTCCATAAATGTCGGCAGGATTGGTAGCGTGACAAAGCCCTCCTCTTTTGCCTTTGCCTCATCGGTATAAATCGGATTATCGTCTCCTATAGCTAGTGCAAGCTCTTTTATTTTCCCGGTTTCTACCTTGCCGCTGTAGGGAGGAAACACGTAGCCTTTTTTATCTTCCGGATTTGCCAAAGTATAGATTCCCCTTTCTTCATTTCTAATATGTTTTATCAAGGGTGTTGATTATCCAGTATGATCC
>NZ_KE952653.1 GCF_000466385.1 Aneurinibacillus aneurinilyticus ATCC 12856 | reverse complement strand
GACATTGATGAAATTAAGAAGTTGGCACAAGAAGCAGGATGTAGAATTCAAGATTCTTTTTGAAGTAGCGGGCCTCCTGCTACAATTGAGCAAATAGGGGAGCTTCGGAAATTCGAAAATATTGAGTTACTTACGGACCATGTTGAATTGATTAGTCAAGCAACAGAGATTGAAATTAAAGTGAAAAATAAAATGTATATTCGCTTTTGGGGTGCAACAGGATGTATTGAAAAAAAATGGCCGATAGTTCAATTGGAAGGTACTGGTGAAAAAGTTGATAGAAAAGAATGCCGCGTACGGCGTGCGTCCCTTTTGTTTCTGTGTGGAGCCAAGGACGAAATCGACCAGCAACTTTTTCTTGCTCCGTAATACACAGATGTTTTGCCGGTCCGGTCTTAGCTCCACAAAGCGGCCGTGTCTCTTCCTCGTGAGAAAGACGAGGGAACACGCCGACGCGTGCACCTTCTTTCTTCCACCTTATGGATAATCAACAGGCGTGATATTCTACTGAAGAGGAGTTTATTATGGAAATAAGGAAAAGGCTTAGTAGTCAGCTAGAAGGACATAATATATATGAAATAGTTTATCGTTTTATTACGGAGACTACTATATTTGAAAACAGTGTATATGATGAATCTTATGACATACTAAAAAGATATTGTAATAACATGTCTGGTGATGAGAAGTTTGATGTGATTTTATCATATTATATAGAAATTCTTAATGCTCAAGAAGTTGTTTAGAGTAAATAAATCTTTAGGAAAATATGAAATCTTTCAAATCGAAGCTCCTTATGTTGGGGAAGATAAGGTAGAACGTACACTGAATATGATGAGAGGGATACAAACAATGTATAAAGAAATCAGCTTTCAGGATTTGCAAAAATCTTGCTTTTGGAAGTAATGTAAAAGGTTAGACAAGAATTCAACTTTTTGAATACACCCCGAAGCTATAAGCCAAAGTAATCCACACGGTATCTTTACTGTAGATGTAACAGGATCGTATTTTGATGATAGAGCCGCACTTGCGAAAAAAGCTGGAATGAATGATCCAGGCAGAAATTATCGAGCCCATCATATAGATTACGACCCTAAGACAAATATCATAAACACCCACATATCGGCGGCACTGATGGCTTTAAAAAAGATACAGGTTTTTAAATACGGTTCCTATGAAGCTGTTGCGGAAGCAACTAAAAGAAGTAATAAATGAAAAGGAAAAGTAGGATGTGGAACTTAAATGAACAACAATTCTAAATGTAACACTAATGAATTTCTGAATAACGATATTTTATTCGAGAATTCCTGGAAGGAGATATCAGTTTCCAAAATAAATGAAATTGTATCTGATGAGTTTCCAGGAAAAAAAGATTTTATAAGGTTTTACCTTGCTAAAAATGGAGGGGTGTTTACTAAAGGGGCATATATTTACCCTGATAATTTTTATGAAATATCGAACAAGGAGTATTTCTCAATAGAGATTGGGAGTTTCTTTCATATTCCGTTAATCGAAGATGAGGATGATTCTTATTACACAATGTCTATTGAAAAAGCAAAAGATAGGAGGATAGACTACTCTGAGGATTTTGAGAACTTTGTTCTATTTCATATCCCTTTTGCTGATAATCATGCGGATAATGATTTTTGGATTGATATCCAAACAGGGGAAATTAAATATATGGATTACGAAGAAAGTTACGACCCTGATGATGCAATTGTTGTAGCACCTTCATTTCTGGAATTTTGCAAGCACATTCAGGCAAAACTTAGGTAATATCAAAAGGAGAGATAGTTGTGGACGAAGTATTCGTGAATGCTTGCAGAAAAGAATGAACAGTAAGAAAGTGGCTCAGTTATGTCTCTTTTTTATTCAATTGTAAATTTGTGTAAGTGTTTTTGGGCAACTACAGTTTATTATTCAGTTTAGATCCATGGATTGCTTCAATCTGACTTGGAGTCTAAAACTAATTTTCAAATAGCTAGTAATTTAGAAACCGGGACTCCTCTCTGTACCATAAGGTATTCTGCCCTAAAACTTATTTTCATTGAACACTACTGTGCAGAGATAATAAAGTTATTTGGAGGTAAGTAAAGTGTCGCAAATAGGTGAATTACATAAAAAAATAGAGAGTCTATTAGCTGAAAAAGTTGTTGATGACGATATTGAGTATTTTGAAGAGTACAAGAAGATAACAGGAATAACAGATAAACAAATTGACGACTTTGAAAGAGATTTTAGCATTTCATTACCAACAGATTTTAAGGCGTTTTACAAACTTAAGGATGGCAGCGGTTATCCGCTTAATCTTTTGTATACTTCATATAAAGATAGTTGTATTCCATTTACATTGCTTTCCTTTGATGATATTAGAGATACTAAGAAATTTTTCTGCGATCGCGATAATTTAATGAGTGAATATTACAGCGATGAGGAAATTAGTAAGCTTGATTCTCGTATTAAGCCATATTTATTTAACAAGCGTTGGTTTCCTTTTGCACAGGTTGTAGGAGGGTCATTGTATCTAATGTTAGACTTTGACCCGACAGAACATGGTACAGTTGGGCAAGTTATCTTTTATGTACATGACCCTGATTTTGTATATTTTATAGCTCCAACATTTTCAGATCTTTTACAAGATACCATTCAAAATCTTGAAGATGATTGGTATGATGAATGCCGATAAAAATAAGCCAGCCTGTGTAAAAACACAACTATCAGAATTGCTTAAGATCAGACTTGATGAACCTACCTCTGAACGAAGCTATTACCAACGTTTGCGAATGGGTATCCGAATTTCCTCCTTCCAACCAGGTTATCATGCCAAAATATCAAGTGTAACTTAATATAGGAACAGAGGAAGGGTTAAAAAAAGATGGATTTCAGTGGATCCATTAAAAGATTTAGTTGAAGTGGAACCATCGGTTAAAGAAACGAAAAAACGTGGCCGTAAGAAGAAAGAAGCAAGAGCGAAATGTATTTATATAATCTGATATAAGGAGAGAGGAACAGATGGACTTACGTTATCCGGTTGGCAAATTTAATCATGATGGTGATCTTACATCTAGTCTGATAGAAAGTTGGATTAAAGAAATAGAGGGAGCCCCTGCTCTTTTAAGGGAGTCGGTAGCGGGTTTGGGAGATGAGCAACTGGATACGTCGTATCGCCCTGGCGGATGGACAGTTCGTCAAGTGGTTCATCATCTTGCAGATAGCCATATTAATAGCTACGTTCGCTTTAAGTTAGCCTTAACAGAGGATAATCCAACAATTAAGCCGTATAGGGAAGAGAAGTGGGCAGAGCTACCTGATTCCAAGATGCCAATAGAGGTTTCGCTGTTACTTTTGGAATCACTACATAGTAGATGGGTTACTCTTTTGCGGAGTTTGAGTCCTGCTGATCTTGAAAAGACATTTTTTTACCCAGACTCAGGTGAAATTAAAGTTGGCCTAAATATAGGGATTTATGCATGGCATAGCCGGCATCATATCGCTCATATTACATCCCTACGTGAGCGATTAGGTTGGTAAAGCTATTGTATAGACGTACTATATATCTGATTTCAAGGGTGTTGATTATCCAGTACAATCCAGAGCGGATCGTCATCACACCGTGCCCCAAACGGGCGGCGGTTCGTCTCCCGCACAGAAGCGTAGAGCTCGGCCAGGCGGGACCGCAAAACATCTAGGTAGACATAAGGAGGGAGATAGTTGCCTCCTCTTTCGCCTGACCGGGGCAACCGCTCGGGAAGGGAGACGAAAGGTCTTGTTTGTGTCCTTTGTGGTGGTCTTTTCCTCTCTGGACAATCAACAGGTGTGTTCTGCTATAATATATATTCTTTTATAGATGGCGCAGACGCAAAAGATATTATGCGAGCGTTTACAGAAGAAGAGCAATATAAAATTGGAATGGAAGCAGGAATACAAGTATCCAGGGTGCATTCGTATGAAGTGCCTTCAACAGTTAATAATTGGTATGACCGAGCGATGGAAAAGCATTATAGATACCTATTTATGATTTTGTAAAAGTAGCCTTATTTCAGAGGAAATTAAGTGTTCCATTTTCAATAGGACAAATTATAGGATATTTTAATAAGAATGTTCCCAAAGGTTTTTGGATGCTTTATTCTATCTATTCTGGAATGGTTATTTTTTCATCAGTTGTATGGTTTTTACGATTTGCACCAGAACAATTAGAAGAAATAATAAACCCATTATACGTTGTTCTGGAGGAGCACAAAAATTTTGAAACTTTAAAACCTGCATGGTATGAGCCAAATAATTGTTAAGCTAACGGGTGCTTTAGTTGAAGATATTATCTCTACAAAGCGAGTACAGGGGGGATTCTGCTGGATTAGCACCGACGATAATGACTAGGCCCGCTCCCGCAATATTGTAAATCGTTCCGCTATCTCCCCCATGTTCGACCGTTCACGTTAATCCTGCGATGGCAGGCGACTGACAATAACGTGAGCAGTTATCTATGCTATTGGTTTGCATAATAGAGCGGGTGAACTTTTGAAAAAAATAATTTTCTTCGTTATCTCATCCATCGAATCACCTTACAAAGATTGAATCTGCTAATTATAATGCTATAAAAATAAGGAATTTCAATGGTATTTTACCCTTGCTATATAAATTTAAACGGATAAATCGGTATTTGAGGAAATTAGTCGCGGTAACAATTAAACATTAATAATAAATATTGACTTGTTTTTGTTATTAAATTATAATTATTACATGTAAGGGATGAAAATTAATAAGTAACAATGGCCGGGAAGGGGGTGTCCGACATGAAAAGCTGCCGCATTGAGGCAAGGAAGTTGATTGAGCTAAAGCGAGAAAAACGCAGGGAAAGAATGATACAGCGACGACACCCGAAACCGGTGCGTTAGTATGTGGTAAATTGTGATTTAAGCTGATGTTAACGTTATTCGTTAGCATAAGACCAAGGCTGCAAAGCCAATACTATTTCTGGAGGGATTTACAGTATGGCAGAACGTTTAGTAGGAAAGAAAGCACCAGATTTTACGATGGATACAGTACTTGGAAACGGAAAAGAATTTAGCAAAGCATCGCTTGAAGACTACCGTGGAAAATGGCTGATTCTGTTCTTTTATCCAATGGATTTCACATTCGTATGTCCGACCGAGATTACCGCAATAAGCGACGCCTATGAACAATTTGCTGAGCTTGATACGGAGATTCTTGGCGTGTCCACTGATTCTGTGTATACACATCGTGCCTGGATTAATACATCACGTGATGAGAACGGACTTGGAGAGCTTAATTTTCCGCTTGCAGCCGATTTGACCCACAAAGTGGCACGTGACTATGGTATTCTAGTAGAAGAGAAAGGTGTGGCACAGCGCGGTCTATTCATTATCGATCCGGAAGGCGAGCTGAAGTATGAAGTTGTAACAGATGATAATGTAGGACGTTCCGTGGAAGAAACATTGCGTGTGCTGCAAGCACTGCAAGCGGGAGGTCTGTGCCCGGCCAATTGGAAACCGGGAATGAAAATGCTGTAAAAATGGGAGGGCGATTCGTATGCCAATGAGATTAAAAACCCCGATGCCTTCGCTTGACGGGGCAACGGAATGGTTCAACGACGAAGGCTTTAAGCCGGAAGATTTGGCGGGACACCCAGTGCTTATTCACTTCTGGGCAGTATCATGCCATATCTGCCATGAAGTAATGGATGAGGTCGTATCTTATGTCCACGCATACAAAGATCATGGTCTGAAAGTTGTCGGCATTCATATGCCGAAGCAGGAAAGTGATCTTGATGTCGGGAAAGTTAAAAAAGACATTGAGCAGTACAGCATTGTGCAACCAGTGGCGGTAGATAATACGCATGCCATGACTGATGCATTCGAGAATCAGTTTGTGCCTGCATTCTTCCTATTTGACAAAGAGGGTAAGCTTGTCTACCGGGCTGCCGGGGATAAAGGATTCAAGAACGTTAAACCGAAAATTGAAGAGCTGTTGGGCATTGCCCAAAAATAAAGGGGAAAAGCTGCTGGACTGTATGTTCAGCAGCTTTTTTTCTTTTCTTAATGTGAACGGTAAGTTCTGTTTTTCCACCCACCCCCTTCCTTCTTTTCTTACTTCTCACCACAAACATGTGTCGCTTTATCCAATCAGATGTATATAGAGTAGGGCCTGAGGTCATGATTTTGCCAAACGAAACAGTGGTTCCTTCGCCCGCGACAATAAAGCCTGCGTTTTTTATTGTGTGATAATTTTTATTCGTAGGCGAATCACCATTTTTTCTTTTTTCAATATGATAAATACAGAGTGGGGAGGTGGAAAAAGTGGCGGTCATACGTACTACAGACGAAGACGATTTGAGAATGTTGATGGTTGGCAATTGCCTGGATTTTAACCCGATCACAAACGTTCGACACATGATGTATCAAACGCCGGGCGAATTTGAGGCAATACAGAAAGGATATTTCTCTCAGCGCGCAAGATCAAATAAAATTCGTCTGGCAAAAAAGGTAATTGACGGCCAAAGATTTCACCCAACCAATCTCTTGTTGTTGTTTTTAAGTCAACCGGAGAATGTCTCGCATAATGGTGCAATCAGTCCGATGTGGACCCCTGTAAGTCTCACTGCTTTTTTCAACCAAATCCGGAAGATTGCCCCGAAGTATACTAAGGAGGATAAAAATGTCTTACATGTATAATCCGAATGCAACTGCGCAAACCTATCCGCAATACGGCTATAGCTGGCCGGGATATCCGCAAACCCAGATGCCAGGCACAAGCAGTCCGTCAACTCCGGCTTTTCCTACTACTCCAGCGCAACCTACAACTCCACCTGTAGGTGGTCCAGGAATGCTGCCTTTGGAGCAGTCCTATATCGAAAATATTTTACGGCTGAATCGTGGGAAAATGGCGGATGTGCATATGACGTTCGAACATGGCGCCGGGAGCCAGAGCAAGGTATTCCGCGGAGTGATTGAGGCAGCAGGCCGCGATCATATTGTTCTCAGCGATCCCGAGACAGGAAAGAGATACTTATTGCTAATGGTGTATTTGGATTATGTAACGTTTAATGAGCCGATCGAATACAGCTATCCAATCGGTCAGATGGCCACATACCCATCAAGATAACGAAGAGAAAAGTTGCGGGGCAAACTGAAGCGACATCGTTTTTAACGATGCCGCTTTTTCGTTTGCTTACTCAATCGTAATATCACCGCTAGATGCAGTAATTTGAACAGGGTGACTTCCGTTTCCGTAGGAGCCGCTTAAGTGTGTGCCTTCATTTTCTTTCCGGTTTTGCAGTGGAAGATCACAGCGAATGGACCCGTTTGATGTATTTCCCTGCAAAACAAAGTCAGCATTTTCCGGCATATGGAGCGACACGCTTCCTGATGTCATCCCGATTTTCACCGGACCTGTTAACTCCTCGAACTCTGCACGCAAATCGCCAGATGATAGATTCGCACGTAAGCTGCCTGAATAATGGTCCAGTTCCACATCCCCTGAGCTTATATCAATGTCGGTAGCTTCTGCTGTAACGTTTTTTATCTGTATGCTTCCCGAAGAGCCTTTATGCTTCAGAAGCTTTACATCTAGATTGTCCAGCGTTGCCGTGCCTGAGCTCATGTCCAGTTCCAACTTTTCCAAGGTAGTTCTATTTTCATCTACCCCCTCGAATTCAATGTTGCCTGAGCCGGCCTTGATCATCATGTTTCGGCTGTATTCTTGTGGAATATGCAAATCCAATGTTAGATCGTCAGAGAATGTAAACCATTGAAATTTTCCTTGTTCCAGGCCGACTTTCAGCGTGTTTCCGCTTTGCTTAACGGAAAGTTGGTTCTTGTCGACATTGCGTCCCTGCAAAACGGCTTCGACATCCTGCCGATCCTCAGGAATAATTCGAACATCCGCGCTCGGCATATTGATGTTCATGTTTTCAATATTGTCCAATGAAGCCGTTCGAACCTGACGACCTTCCTTGGACAGTGCGCCGCCCAGGACGCTGCTTGTAAGGATGCTCAGCAGCATCGAAACTCCAAATACAATAAATAAAAAGCCGATAAGTTTCTTCATTTTTTCACTTCCTCTTAACGTGTGCATAAATGTACCATCATTGTTAATATACAGGAGCGCAGTCGGCGCCGAAATGAGCCAGAGAATGATTTTTACTACGTCTTGGGACGGATGCAACTTAGCTGTAATGATTAACGTCAATACTTTGTAGATGGGAATTATAGTATATGGGGGATGGATAATGTTTAAGCTTTTTCGCGTTGCTTTGTTTTTTGTTCTGCTTGTGTCATTAAGCTTTTCCGTACCTGTTGTCTTTGCTGCTGCATCAAACCCGGTTCGGGTACATAATGGTGCATTTCCCGCTAAAATCGCTTTTCTTCATCATAACCATCTGTGGTTTGTCGATGGTTACCAACCTGATGCCAAGCCTGTTCAGTTGACCAAAAGCGGTCTTGTGCAAATTATTGGCTGGTCTCCTAGCGGCGAATGGCTTGCTTATACGTTTGAAGAGCAGGAAAGCTTCGAAAACATAAAGGAGCTATGGGTAACCAATCCCGTGAAACACCGTTCCTATCTTATTGAAAAGCGGGTAAATATCATCAATGCGCATCGCTCTGAACTTCCTGCCTGGTCACCGACGAATGATACGCTCGCCTATCTTACATCATATCGTGGGCAGAAAGAGATGGAATTGGTAAGCGAGGATCGAACGTCTCTGACTATCGCTCGCATGCAAAAGGAAAAGCCGCTCATAAAAACGGTGCTATCAGCTAAAGAAAATCTAGAGGATTTCACATGGGAGCCAGATGGAAACAACCTGACAGTATCATATGCTGCATCAGAAAAACGTCCGATGATTGTAGAGAGAGTTACACTGGATGGGCAAAGTAGCCTGTTATTTAGCATCGAAAAAGAAGGGGTTCCCGGGATTGAAGGGATGGATCAACGTTCCGTTGTCAGTATGAAGTGGTCTCCTGACGGTCATTATTTGGCATATTTTCTTCATCCTAATTCCGGTTCGACATCAGCGGATAGCAATACGATCGAAGTGATAAACATGCAAAACAAACGGAGAATACCCCTTGGGACCGGGCTAAAGTATGCGGAATGGTTTACATGGTCGCCGGATAGTGCGAAACTAGCATATATTGATGGAGAAGGCAGGGACGGAAATAGCAACAAGCGGCTCACTCTTTTTGATGTAACAGCAGGAGAGCGAATCGTGCATGCTGATCAAAAAGGGCAGGTTGATACGCATCCAGCATGGTTGCCGGGCATATCATCCTCGCTGTTATTTACACGTGGGCCTGCTACGGATCCTTTGGCTGAAAAAAATAATGGGAGTGTGTTTAAAAATCGGCATATTTGGATGAAACCACAACACGGGAACGCAAAACGACTTACGTCCGGCCCTAGTACTGTCAGTGACTATAACGTTGTACCACAAATAAATGGAAACGGATTTATGTTTTTACGCCTGTCGCTTGATAAACAAGCATTTGGCTCCATTTACTATCAATCGCTTTCCGCTTCAAAACCTGTAGAATGGATACGTGGAGTGGATAAAGATTTCGGTTATTACGGAAATTTTCTTCCTCCTGCTTTTGCGGTATATCAAAAAAAATAACATGTTGCTAATTGTTCAAAGAAGGGGCCGGCGATTTGGTTGTTGTGGGATTTATTGCTGCTTACCTGCAAGAAAGGGATATGGCCGAGGGCGTTCCGCTACATGTCACGCATCTGTGATGGAGGTGAGAAAGATGAGAATTACGGAGCTTTTGCGAGCGGATACGATGATATTACATTTATCTTCCGCCTCAAAGCGCGAGACGATCGATGACTTAAGCAGAAAGCTTGATGAGGCGGGGAAGCTGCATGATTTAGTCCGGTTCCGCGAAGCGATTCTTGCGCGTGAAGCACAAAGCACAACCGGTATTGGCAAGGGGATTGCGATTCCACATGCTAAAACGGCGGCGGTGAAGATGCCTGCCATCGCTTTTGGTCGGTCAAAAGACGGAATTGATTACGAGGCGCTTGATGGGCAGCCGAGCCACTTATTCTTCATGATTGCCGCCAGCGAAGGTGCCAACAATGAACACCTGGAGACGCTCGCCCGGCTTTCCTCGTTGTTAATGGATGAAGGATTGCGTAAAAAGCTGCTCGAAGCGGAAACAGAAGAAGAAGTCTTACGTATTATTGATGCTAAAGAGCGGGAACTGGCCGGAGAAGAAGCGAACACCCGGAATGTGAAGATAACATCACCTCAGGCCGAAGCGAAAGCAGAGGCAAAAACAGTACAGGGAAAAGTGCTGGCTGTAACCGCTTGCCCAACCGGAATTGCACATACGTATATGGCGGCTGATGCATTGAAAGCAAAAGCCCAGGAGCTTGGCATTCCATTTAAAGTTGAAACAAATGGTTCAGGCGGTGCTAAAAATGAACTAACCGAAGGCGATATCGCAGATGCCGTTGCTATTATTGTTGCTGCGGACAAGCAAGTGGAGATGAAGCGCTTTGCAGGAAAACATGTGATTCAAGTTCCGGTCGCTGAAGGGATTCGTAAGCCGAAGGAGTTGCTGGAAAAGGCGTGGAAGCAGGATGCTCCGGTATATTATGGGCAAGATGGTGCCAAACAAGAGGGAGAACGGCAAAAAGGAAGACGAGGTTTTTATAAACATCTGATGAACGGTGTCTCGAATATGCTGCCTTTCGTCGTAGGCGGTGGGATTTTGATTGCTATTTCGTTCTTGTTTGGTATTCATGCCGCTGATCTGAAGGACCCGTCCTATAACCCGATTGCCGGAGCTTTAATGACGATTGGCGGGGGCAACGCGTTCGGTCTAATGATTCCGGTGCTGGCAGCATTCATTGCGATGAGCATTGCGGATCGCCCGGGCTTTGCGCCGGGAGCTGTAGGCGGCTTGATGGCAGCTACTGGTCAGGCTGGCTTTCTAGGTGGATTAATTGCTGGCTTTTTGGCTGGTTACCTCGTAGTCGGATTGAAAAAAGCATTTGCAGGACTGCCGCAATCGCTTGAAGGCATTAAGCCTGTGCTGCTATATCCATTATTCGGGATTTTGCTGACCGGTGTGATTATGATGTATGTAGTTATCGATCCGGTAAAAGCGATAAACGAAGGCTTGAAAGTATGGCTGTCCGGAATGGGAACAAGCAATTTAGTATTGCTCGGTCTTCTGCTTGGTGGTATGATGGCGGTCGACATGGGAGGGCCGATTAATAAAGCAGCATTTACGTTCGGTATTGCTATGATAGACGCAGGCAACTATGCACCCCATGCAGCCATTATGGCAGGGGGAATGGTCCCGCCGCTTGGTATGGCTTTGGCTACTACATTTTTCAGGAATCGCTTTACTAAAGGAGAACGGGAAGCAGGCAAGACCTGTTATGTTATGGGCCTTTCTTTTATTACAGAAGGAGCCATTCCGTTTGCAGCTGCTGATCCAGCCCGCGTACTCCCTTCTGCTATCATTGGTTCAGCGATTGCCGGTGCGCTGGCTATGGTATTTGGCATCGGATTACCAGCTCCGCATGGTGGTGTTTTCGTTATTCCGGTCGTTCAGGGGAACGCATTTCTATACCTGCTTGCTATCCTCAGTGGGGCTATTGTGACGGCTTTGCTGGTTGGATTCCTGAAAAAACCGATTCAGGAATCATAGGATAAACATACAAAAAAGTTTGAAGGAAGGAAGATGACATCATGACAGAAAAAACATTTGAAATCATAAACGAATCAGGGCTGCACGCGCGTCCCGTAACAGCCCTTGTACAAGCTGCGAGCCGTTTTGCTTCTACGATTGAGCTGGAATATAACAATAAAAAAGTGAATTTGAAATCCATTATGGGCGTCATGTCACTGGCAGTTGCGAAGGGTGGCATTGTGCGCATTACAGCGAAGGGTGAAGACGAAACCGAAGCTATTGCTGCTATCGAAAGCGTTATGCAAAACGAAGGGCTGGGAGCGTAATGGCACGCATAGTGGAAGGGATTGCTGCTTCCGCAGGCATTGCGATTGCGAGAGCCTTTCTTTTAAAAAGCCCAGATTTTCATATCGAAAGGAAAACGATCGGTTCGGCTAAACGTGAAATGGTACGTTTGGCGGCGGCTTTAGAAGAAGCGAAGCAGGAACTGGAATCTGTTAAACAGCGTGCACAGGCGAAACTTGGCGAGGATAAGGCAGCCATCTTTGCTGCTCACTTGCTTGTATTGCAGGACCCTGAATTCATTGGTCCTATCCAGAATAAAATTCGTGAGGAGAACATAAATGTAGAGTTTGCTGTGCGCGAAGTTGCCAATATGTATATTGGCATGTTTGAGCAATTGGACAACGAATACATGAAAGAACGTGCGGCAGATATTCGTGATGTAACCCAACGTTTGCTGGCTCATCTGCTTGGAGTGAAGCTTGCTGATTTACAGGCGATTTCCGAAGAGGTTATCATTGTAGCGGAAGATGTAACTCCATCCGATACAGCGCAGATGGATACTCGTTATGTCAAAGGCTTTGCAACAGACATCGGTGGTCGTACATCGCACTCTGCAATCATGGCTCGTTCATTAGAAATCCCGGCTGTCGTAGGAACGAAACAGGTAACCGAAGCCGTCGAGCCAAATATGTGGATTGTCGTTGATGGTTTGGACGGCAATGTTATTATTAATCCGACGGATGAAGAGCTGGAAGCGTACAGAAAAAAGCAGGCGCAATATGAAGCGCAGCGAGCAACATGGGCCAAGCTGGTGAACGAGAAGACCGTAACTGCCGACGGAGTCCGGATAGAGTTGGCTGCTAACATCGGTACCCCGGAGGATATAGAAAGTGTACTAAAAAACGGTGCGGAAGGCATCGGATTATACCGAACCGAATTTTTGTATATGGGTCGCACACAATTACCTTCCGAAGAGGAACAATATAACGCTTATAAAACAGTGCTTGAAAAAATGGATGGCAAGCCAGTTGTGATTCGTACACTTGACATCGGCGGGGATAAAGAGCTGCCATACTTGAATATGCCGAAAGAACTTAATCCGTTTTTAGGCTTTCGTGCGATTCGTTTGTGCCTGGAAATGCAGGATATGTTCCGTGTCCAGTTACGCGCATTGCTCAGGGCTAGTATGTTTGGGAATTTGAAAATTATGTTTCCGATGATAGCTACACTTGAAGAATTCAGACAAGCGAAGCAAATTGTAGAGGAGGAGAAGGCGAAGCTTATAGCAGAAGGCATATCCGTTGCTGGAAGGATTGAAATCGGTATTATGGTAGAAGTACCCGCCATCGCTCTTCTTGCTGATGTGTTTGCCAAAGAAGTCGATTTTTTCAGCATTGGTACGAACGATTTGATTCAATATACGATGGCGGCAGATCGGATGAATGAGAAGGTGTCCTATTTGTATCAGCCATACCATCCGGCGCTTCTTCGCCTTATCGACATGGTAATTCAGGCGGCACATAAAGAAGGGAAATGGGCGGGTATGTGCGGAGAAATGGCAGGCGATCCAGTAGCTATTCCACTATTGCTCGGACTCGGGCTTGATGAATTCAGCATGAGCGCTTCTTCCATCCTTCAGGCGAGGAACATGATGAAAAAGCTATCCAGGGAAGAATTGGAGGCTCATGCACGAAAGGCAATGACGATGAGCACAGGAGAAGAGGCAGTCCGTTATGTCAAACAATGGCTCATTCCATAGAAATGACAAAATTATACCGCTTTTTTAACAAAAAGATAAAGTGAATTTTATGCGAAAGAAGAGAATCCTTCCATATAAATGAACATGAAAGAGAAAGGCAAGCATAATAAGGGCAGTCAAGAGATGAATGTTTTGACGAAAGGTTTTCTTTGGCAGCTGGGAATAAGAAAGGAGAGGAATAAGAAGTTGGAAGATGCGGCCAATCAGCCAAAATAGCCGAAATGACGGGCATCTCCAACCGCCTCTTCCTTAAAAAGCTTATACGTTCATAACAACCTGTGCATGGATGGAAAGAGTGCGCATTAATTGGCTTTCGATGCTTCCTGTGTGCTCGGAAAAGTAAATCCTTTTCCAAATACATCCCGTGCATCATGTATAACAACAAATGCCTCATCATCTATCTTGTGAACAAGTTTCTTTAATCCGAGTAACTCTTGCTTGTTAATCACTATATATAAAACTTCTTTTGCTTCTTTCGTGTAATTTCCGCGAGCAGAAAAAATGGTAACTCCCCGATTCATCTTTTCATTTACCTGTGTTGCAATCTGATCTGCATACTGGGAAATAATCGTGACAGCTTTTCTTGAATTCAGTCCTTCAATAATGTAATCGATTATTTTGGTGGCAATATACAGGGAAACGATCGTATACATAACTTTTTCAGCGCCAATAATAAAATAAGATCCGAATACAACCAGTGAGTCAAAAAGCAGCAAAGAATAGCTAATACTCCAACCAAAATACTTGTTGGTAAGCCTTGCTAAAATAGCTGAGCCGCCGGTTGTTCCGCCTGTACGCAAAATTAATCCTACGCCAACTCCAATAAATACTCCAGCAAAAATGGTTCCAAGTATTGTCTCTCCTAAAGCAGCCCCCATTCCTTCCGTTACATGCAAGAAAAACGAGGTACATGCTATGGAGATAATCGTATAGTAAGTTACCCACTTATCTAGCAGCTTATAGCCAATGACCAAAAGGATTGCATTCAATATAAGATTGGTGACACCTGGAGACCATTGAAAAAGGTAATACAAATCCATGGTAATCCCTGTTACGCCACCTTCGCCCAGTTCATGTGGAATTGCGAAGTAATTAATGCCTGCTGAAAAAATAAATGATCCAATAATGATAAGAACAATATCTACAATATATTTTTTCATCGTAGCTCCCCTTTCTATCTCTTCATAAATTATAGCTTTTCCGAGCGAGAAAACCCACCCTTTTAAGGAGCGAGGTCGGTCAAGGGATGGCTTTAGCCATCTTAATTGACCGACAAATCACCCAACCTAACTATTGAATAACACC
>NZ_KE952652.1:2266-10021 GCF_000466385.1 Aneurinibacillus aneurinilyticus ATCC 12856 | reverse complement strand
GCATTATGGCGGAAGCAGATAGTACCCAGTTGAAGCGTTTATAAAGTGGACCCCATCGTCAAGACACGGTTTTTAAGAATCTAAGGTGGGAGTAGAACGAGGAAGTTCTACTTGATGTAGCCGGTGGAGATAAAGATTTGGCTTGAGGGGGAGGTTCCCACCATGTTCTGTTTATACAGTGTAAGGTTCTCTTTTAAGGAGTCACTATTCAAGATCACAGGCTGATAGTGATGGAGAGCACGTTTCACGGCTGTCAGGACAAAGTCTATTTCAAGAGACTGGTCCAGCTCCCAGCTTACGACGTAGCGAGAGTACCAGTCAATCATGACGACCAGATACAGCCAGCCACGCTGTAAGCGAATGTACGTAATATCAATACCCCAGACATGGTTCGGACGGTCAATAACGAGGCCGCACAAGAGATACGGATAAATCCTGTGCTGATGGTTTCTTTTGCTTACATTGGGTCCTGGCGCAATGCCTGCAATCCCCATTTCCCGCATGTGGCGCTGTCCAGCTTTTCGATTGACGGAGAAGCCGTCTTTCTGAAGTTGAACCGTGATGCGTCTGGAGCCATAGAACGGATATTTCGTGTACAGTTCGTCGATCCGATGCTTGAGAGCGGCCTCTTGGGGTGACGGGCAGGCGGGCGGGCTTGTAGTATATTGAGGCTTAACAACTCAGCTTGTGTTTTGATGGGAAGCTCAGCACTCCCCCAGTCCACCATAGCGATGCGTTCATCTCTCGTCTTTAATGCCAGATTTTTTTTAAGCCACGACAATTGCGTGGTTAATTTCCCGACTTCAGCGTATAGGGTTTCAATCTGTTCTTCATACAGTGCCTTGACTTGTTCCACTTTCTTATTTTCGTTAGAAAACAGTTGGGGCATTTGTTCTACAACGGCTTTTTTCCACTGTCGAAGTTGATTCACATGGACCCCATATGTGGAGACAATTTCATTTAATGTCTTTTCCTCTCGTAAGATTTCTAGCACGATTTGAGATTTAAATTCAGCTGTATAGCTTTTTCTTGTCTTCATAAATCTACTTTAGCATCTCCTTATTTCGTGTCTAGATTCTTGGGTCCATTATATTTCGTTCAGAAGTTCAAATTGTCCAAGACAGATTTCAGATACTTTTGGTAATGCAATGTCAGTCAATTCGGTCGTAGTTCACACAAAGTTGTAGGGGGAGTACCATACCACTATAAATTTAAAATTTTCCAGTATTCCCAAAACAAAAAACGCTAACCCTTAAAAATAACACTATTTTAGATTACTTTGCGGGTGGTGATACTGTATTTGTCTCCCCTATATGTATCGTATACAAATGGTTTATCTTCTATTGACGACAGAATTGATGAAGGTTGGATATATATGGGGAAAAGTCGTATTCACGGGGATAAATGGGAAATTGCGCGAACGATTCAGCGTGATATATAGAAAACTTTTGGTATTCCAACAGCACTTGGTCTTGGACCTAACAAACTTTTAGCGAAATTATCACTCGATATTGTGGCCAAAAAAACTAAATCTGGTATTTCGGAAATTACATATGAACAAGTAGCCGAGAAAATCAGCTTATCCAATTCACAAAAAATATCGCATATTAGTAAAATAGGCTTTAGCTAAAAACCAAAAAAGTATTAATAAAGGAGAATTCGATGTATAAAATATTAATTGTTGAAGATGAAGTAACTATCGCCAATACATTAAAAAATCATCTTGAAAAATACGGCTATGATTGCCACACTGTGGTAGATTTTGAAAAGGTACTCGATGTTTTTCAAGATGTAGAACCACATCTTGTTATAATGGACATTAATCTGCCTGCCTTTGATGGCTATTATTGGTCCCGCAAAATAAGACGGGTGTCGAATTGTCCCATTATGATTCTCTCTGCTCGTATGAGTGAGTTAGATCAAGTGTATGGTATTGAAAATGGGGCAGATGACTTCATTACAAAACCTTTTTTAATGGACGTGGTACTTGCGAAAATAAACGGGCAAATTCGTCGTGTATACGGTGAATATGCAAAAAAACCACAAACTCGCATTTTAAAAAAGGGAAACACAGCTTTAAACTTGGATACTGTTCGATTATCTACATCTGAACAGGAGGAGTTATTGACAGTAAAGGAGCTTCAGCTTTGTGCAATGCTTTTTAAAGCATTCCCAAATGTTGTAACAAGACAGCAGCTACTCACAGCTATTTGGGATGATGAAGCATTTGTCGAAGAAAATACACTGACGGTCAATATTGTAAGATTGCGAAAGAAATTTGAAGCGATTCATTCTTCGCTAGAAATTACAACAATCCGAGGAATTGGCTATCAGTTAACGGAGAAAAGCTTATGAAGTTGTTTTTACAGGATCATCTCAGCTTTATTATTCTTTATATCATCAATTTTATTAGTTTACCAATTGTCATTCATCAACTAGATGGCATCAATAATCATTATGCCTACTTTATATTTTTAGCCATTACCTTACTAGCCATTCTCCTTTTCTTTCGTTATGTACGTCGCAAAAAAATGTATGTACATATGAAAGGAAATAATATGGATATAGATGATTTTCTGATTTACCAGCCCGTTGCTCCAATTGAAAAAGCATATTCAGCCCAATTGAAATCGATTCAATCCTTTCTTATTTCAAGGGAAAACGAATACAAGGATTTCTTACATGAACAGCAATTGATGATTTCTCATGCTGTTCATCAAATGAAAACGCCCCTTTCTGTCATTCAATTGCTTATCCAATCGAATCAGTTGAAAGAACAAAGTTTATTTCTTGAATGGCAAAAAGTAAAAACGGAATGCGACAAGTTGAATTTCTCTTTAAATCAGTTATTAACGTATAGTCGTTCTGCTAAAATATTAGCGGACCTAAAGATAGAACCGATTTCATTAAAGAGCATTGTACAGGAAGTTATTAACGATTTAAAGGATTATTTTATCGAGAAAGAAATATATCCCAAAATTACAATTGGTGATAATGTATTGATCTATTCAGATCGTAAATGGCTAAAGGTTGTTGTTTATCAGTTATTAAGTAACGCTATCAAATATAGTGAGAAAGAGTCCGTCGTTCTGATTGACTATGAAAATGGAAAGTTATTTATCAAAAACAAAGGAGAAACGATACCTGAAAGCGAAATAAACCGTGTTTTTGAATTGTTTTACACAGGCACAAAAGGTCGGACTAAGGGTGAAGCGACTGGAATCGGACTTTACTTAGTAAAAAAAATTCTTTCTACATTAAATCATCCATATAGGTTATATTCTGCCAATAATGAAACGACATTTACAATTGATTTTTCAGGAAGTATAAAAACGGCCACCAAATAAGGTAGCCGTTTTTGAGTGTGACAATGTTGTCATATTGCTGTCATGTTCAAAGATTTTAGGAGATGGAAGGGGTTGTCTATACTAAAAGTAACAAAAGACACAAAGGAGTGAAAAACAATGGCAGAGACCATTTTAAATGTAAAGCAACTTCAAAAGGAATATACAGGGGAAATCACATATAAAGCATTGAAAGGCATTGATTTTCATTTAGATGAGAATGAATTTGTTGCGGTGATGGGTCCATCTGGTAGTGGGAAAACAACATTCCTTAATTGCATTTCCACAATCGATCGTCCTACAAATGGATTTATTACAATCAATTCAAAAAGTCCATATGAATTAAATGACGAGGAACTAGCGAAGTTTCGTCGTACTGAATTAGGTTTTGTCTTTCAAGATTTTAACCTTGTTCATACGTTAACAATTGAAGAGAATATTTTATTGCCATTGGCGCTTGATTCTGTAAATGAGAAAGAAATGAGGAGACGATTAGCTGAAATTGCAAATTTTTTAGGGATTAGAGAGATATTAAAAAAGCGTACATTTGAAATTTCTGGTGGCCAGAAGCAACGTGTGGCAATCGCTAGAGCGGTTATTCATGAACCGAGTTTATTATTAGCAGATGAGCCGACTGGAAACTTAGATTCTAAGTCGGTAAACAGCGTCATGACGTTATTTGAATCGATTAACAAAACCTTTAATACAGCCATTTTAAT
Organism: Aneurinibacillus aneurinilyticus ATCC 12856; assembly: GCF_000466385.1. Lineage (GTDB taxonomy): Bacteria > Bacillota > Bacilli > Aneurinibacillales > Aneurinibacillaceae > Aneurinibacillus > Aneurinibacillus aneurinilyticus. The sequence continues at coordinate 5,958 of NZ_KE952652.1, read as the reverse complement.
GGTGACACATGATGCCTATGTTGCCAGTTTTGCACAGCGTGTCATCTTTATAAAAGACGGTGTTCTTTATAATGAGATACACCGTGGTGAAAATAAACAACAATTTTATCAGGAAATTATGGATACACTTACATTTTTAGGTGGTGGGCGGCATGAGCTTTAATCACATTGTCATTCAAAATATTTTACGTGATAAATGGACGTATATTTCTTACTTTTTAAGTAGTGTCTTTTCTATTTTAGTATTTTTCTTATTTTCGGTTACAGCATTTCATCCCATGTTAAAGGAAATGGACACAAATAGTACACTTGGTATTACAATGATTCTTGCCAGCTTTATTGTTTATATTTTTTCATTCGTTTTTATTATTTATTCGCTGTTTGCGTTTTTAAAGAAGAAAACAAAAAGTCTTGGCATCTTTATGATTACCGGGGCATCCATGAAGCAAGTACGTAAGATGGTTTTTAGAGAAAATATGCTTATTGCTGGTGTAGCAATTATAACAGCAATTGCACTTGGTCTTATCATCGCACCCTTGTTTTTAATGGTCGCAAAAAAAGTGTTGCAGGCTAATAGCTTTGGCATGTATGTTCCAATGCAAGCAATTGTATTAACAGTGGTTCTATTTTCCATTTTATTCTTTATTGTTTCTAAATTTATGACACGCTTTATTAACAAAGAAGAAGCTGTCCATCTGTTAAAAGCAGATGTCACGCAGGAAAAATCAATTGCGCCTACTCCATGGAAACTGATTTTATCGTTATTTGTAAGCAGTTGTCTAGTACTATCCCTAAAAGTGAACATGGGTTGGATCGAATCCATGGGAATGATCTATTACGTCGCACTATTTATCAGTTTACTACTTGTTATTTACTTTATTGTAACGCAAGGAATATTGTTAGCAATTCTTCTATTACAAAAAAATCCATCATATTTTCAAAAAACAAATATGCTTTTTGTTTCTAATTTGAAGACGAAAGGGCGTTCACATGCTCACGTTATTTATTTATTAACGATATTATTACTTGGTGTGTTTGTTTGTACAAGTGTGCTCTATAGTTCGTATTATAACGTAAAAGAAAATACAGAAGCATTGTATCCTTATAGCTATCAATACATCTCACTTCCAAAAAATACGCTGGAAGATGAACAAAAAGATATCACATTTATAGAAACGACTCTGTCTAAAGCTGGTAACTACGATGCATACTATTCGGAATTTAAGACGGATGAAAAGCGCCGAATCGCCTTCATGTCAGTATCAAATTATAATTCACTTGGCTTGCAAAGGGACATTAGTCTAAAAAAGAACGAATATTATGTTGTAGCAGGTAATGAGGGCGTACTGCCAAGTACAGAAACAATACATGAATATCTACTTACAGAACTTCACTATGCCGGACTTGAAAAACAAAACATTTTTTCGACGGGTTTGCAGAATGTGTATTATATTGTCCCGGATGCGGTTTATGAAACAATCAATTATCCGGTATATAAAGTATTTGCATATGAACTTGAAAATTGGACAGAGAAGATTGATGTGGCTAAAACCCTTGCATCAGGACTTTCCACAGATACCGATGTTCATTTAATTGCCTCTAAAATTGAATTATATAATGCGGAGAAGTTTGTGAAGAGTATCATGTTCTTTATCGGCTTTATGCTTAGCCTGATCTTTTTGAGCGCAGCAATGAGTATTCTTTATTTCTATCTGCAAACGTCGCTTGAAGGAGAAAAGAAAAAGTATGCGGGTATTCAGAAAATTGGTCTTTCTGTTAAAGAAATAGCCTCTGTTGTGACGAAAGAACTAGCTATTTTAATTTTTATCCCGTTTACATTTGCATCTATGATTTTATTTATAACCATGTTTGGCATGCATCACTATATTTCAATGACATTTTATCAGATGACAGCAATCGGCGTAGGGGTATTTTTACTTCTGTTTGTTATAAGCTTTTATTTCATTCGATGGGGGTATTTGAATAAACTTGTGAAGTAATCACGAACGATTTCGTTAGTCAAAAATAATGTAAAATCCGGAATACGATAGTAAGATGAATAAGAAATATTGAATTTTTATTTGCTGTTTTTAGTTGTTTAGCAATTGCAGCCTGTCGAGACTTTCTCGACAGGCTGAAGGTTCGAAAGAACCTTTCGATATACGAATCGCCTGATTGACAACGAAAAGAAGCTTGTTGTTCCCCAAACCCAAAAATGAGTTGAGATCTCAGAAATAATTGTAGAGGGATAAAATTTTCATTTTTGGAAACACTTCAAAGTAGTAGCCTAATTATCTAGAGGAATTAAATACCAGAATGGTGCCCATTCGAAACTTGATATAATACATTTATATGAGATTCGATAATGTCTAAACTATGCTAACTATATACATCTGATTGGATAAATCAATACATTTTTGTGGTGGGAGGTAAGAAAAGAGGAAGGGAGGTGGGCGGTCGGAAAAAGACACGCTGATCTTTCTTCTGCCGGAGCGCAGGGTGCATCCAACCTCTTCTTTTTTCCGAATTTCCTCCTTTCAACCATCTGAACTTTTGTTACTGCGTCAAGTGAATTCCATATAAATAAGTAATAAGGTAAGGTTGAACCAATTGAAAACAAAGAAAAAGTTTTATCAGAAAAAACGATGGATAATTCCTATCTATATTATTGTCATTCCTATATTGCTTATATTTATAATTGGACAGTTTACACCTGTACTTAATACCTTAATAATCAAGCAGCTTTTCGAAGCTGATTCTTTTGCATCCCTTAAGAACATTGAAACAATAAAAAGGCAAGTCCATGTTGAAAAAGATATTATTTATGATAAACATGGAATTGAGAATAGTCTTTTGGATATCTATTATCCGAAAAATATTAAGAAAGAGCTCCCTGTTATCATGTGGATACATGGTGGTGCATTTGTATCAGGTAGTAAAGAACAAACGCAAGAATATGGAATGGCATTAGCCAATGAAGGATATGTTGTAGCAAATATAAACTATGCTATTGCACCGGGACAAAAGTATCCGGGCCCAATCATACAAACTAACCAGGCTCTTAAATATTTACAGGACAATGCCGCAAAATATGGCGGTGATATGAATCAATTATTTATTGGAGGCGATTCAGCAGGTGCTCAAATCGCTAGTCAAACCATTGCGATAATAACTAATGAAGCACTAGCAAAATCAATGAATATTCAGCCTTCCGTCGATAAAGAACAGTTAAAAGGTGCTCTTTTATACTGTGGAATTTATAACATGGATAAAATAGGGACTCAGTCATCTCCAGTAATAAAAAAAGGGATTCAATCGGTGTTTTGGGCATATACAGGAAAAAAAGATTTCAAATCCTTCTCTAGACTGGATGAGATGTCTACAGTTAAACATATAACACCTAATTACCCACCTACCTTTTTGACAGTTGGAGATGCTGATCCATTAGCACCACAATCGGCAGAACTTATAGATGTTCTCAAAGAGAATGGCGTGGAAGTGGAAAGTGTTTTATTTGACGGAACAAATACTGACCTAGGTCATGAATACCAATTTGATTTTACCACTACACACGCTGAACAAACACTTGAGAAAACGTTTGCCTTCTTAAAGAAGCATAGAAGACAAGTTCCAGCTCAAAATTGAAAAAAATAAAGTGTATAAACACATCCATATTCTTGATGAACGGGAAA
>NZ_KE952652.1:0-2166 GCF_000466385.1 Aneurinibacillus aneurinilyticus ATCC 12856 | reverse complement strand
ACATCCATATTCTTGATGAACGGGAAAAGGAAGTCATCATCGGACGTTTTGGACTTGATAACGAGGAAGAACGCACACAGCGAAAGGTTTCTCGTGAGCTTGGCACCTCCTGTTCTTATGTATCACGTATCGAAAAACGGGCCTTGCTGAAGCTATTCCATGAGTTTTACCGAAAAAACGAGAACACGATAAAAAATTAAACGATTGAGGAATCTTGTTTGGTGATTTTTACTTTTCATATTAGTAGGTGTTACATCTAAAATCCACCCCTTCTTTAAAATGGGGGTGGGTCACGATGAGTAGGATCATTTGCTCTATTGTATGGGTCATCTTTTACTATATCTGAGATAGATTTGCGTTTTATTTTAGGCTTTGAAAATAACGCATATCCAATGAGCCCAAGAATAACCAAACAAGAGATTATCCACATGTCTAATCACCTCCTTTCTTCTTTACTATGTATATTTTACCAAATTAATCAATTAAATTCATTTCCGTTAAACTAACTATCTTTATTGTTTGGATTAAAGCAAAATGAAAGTGAAAAACATGGAGTGAGGTGTAAGTATGTGGTGGATCGCTGCCATTTTGCTTGTTTTATTATATATACCATGTTTTCAAAACTGATTAGAAATCGAAGAAGAATGAAAAATATAGCCAAAGAAAATGGTTATAGCCCTACGAATGACCCTATACGTCCTCCAAATGCAAATAGTGATTACCGTATGCCCTAACGTTCGATTTAAAATCAATAAGTCTAATTCTATCAGTTAAGATATCGGATCATATAGGTGGAGCAGCCCATGTAATCGATACGCTGCCAATAAAGTCAATTGTTATGCCTTTGAAGAGCAGCTTTATCGAAACCTACTTTGATGTGCTGCTAGCTATCAAGGAGAAAAAGATACCGCTCATACATGCAGACAAAAGAGATTTTTATTCACAGGGGATGCTGGAAAGAAAGCAGAGGCTGATATGTTAACTAGCGGCCGAGTCCTAACCGTTGATGTATATAAAGCTGGTCACCATGGCTCCAAAACTTCATCAAGTGCTAAATTTCTGAAGGCGGTACGTCCAGAATTCGTGGTGATCTCTGTTGGAGCCGATAATAAATATCAACACCCGAATATCGAAACGCTACAGCATATTCACCAGGCCGGTGTAAAAAAGATTTATTGAACAGATGACCGAGGAACTGTAACGGCTATGACGGATGGAAATACAATCGAGTGGAAAAGTGAAAAATAGGTAAGAAATTCATTCTAAACAACCCCCTAAATTGCAATAAACGGGATTTTTGCTTCCGATAAATAACAGATTTAGACGAGATAACGACATCGACGCGAAAAGCTAGTTACACGCTTAACATGGTGAAGACCGGATATTTTTTATTTCCAGATCGCTTAACGTTGTAAATCTGCGTTTTGCTAGTGGTGCCCATATTAGGATTCTGAAAAGAAAGTAGTCACTTTCCACCTAATAAAGTATAGATAATCAGAAAAAGAAGTGTTGAAAAAAATGAGGTTAAAAAAACGGTTAAATAGGAACCAAACCCCTTCCTGTTTGTTTTTTTAACTTGTTTCTTCAAGTCTTGAATTTCATCTTCTAACATTTTAATTTTATCGTTTAAATCCATAATAACCTCTCCTTATGTCAATTTTTCATTGGTATAAAAATAAAAAGTATGCCTGCTTAATTTATAAAACAGATAATACCGAAGACTTTTTTTCAGTTGCGAATCAACTAACTAAAGATGGGGTGCATTTTTTTCGTTTTTGGAGAAATCTTTTTCTTAGATTGATAATGAATTATGGGAATACTTTGGCTTGCGGGCAACGCCTTTGTAAGATTTTTATAAATTCATCTCGATTTTTGGGTGAAATAAGCGTCATACTATGTTGACCGTGAATAATCTCAAGCCTTTTTAATGATAAAGCAGGACTTGATAGTGGATTCATGGTTTTTTTTACAGACTTAATTGTATTTAATGGAATTGTTTTTCTAAATGGCCCACATTTGATGATTAAGTTATTCTCATCAAGCACGTAGTAAGTAGTTAACCATATCCATAAGAGAAAAACAGGGAGAGCTACAGATAGAAAAAAGATTACAATCATGTCAACAATATCTAACTGTCCCAAACTACCATGGCTTGGCAGCCACCAC
>NZ_KE952651.1 GCF_000466385.1 Aneurinibacillus aneurinilyticus ATCC 12856 | reverse complement strand
AGTAGGTGTCCAAATTCATTAGGGGGCTAAATAGATCGGACCTTTAAGGGGCAGTTTATTCCCCATCTATTCTTCCTCAATTTCTTCAGGTCTTGAGGCAAAGGGGATTACTGCCCGTTAAGGCGAGATAAATACAAAATATTATGCAAAGAAAAAGCCGCTCAAGGGAGTGATTATACTATTCTTCATTCATCTTTTAATAGTAAATTTAAAACTATTTGTACAGCAATAGCATCGTCTAAATAACCAATAGGAAATACGTAATCCGGAATAACATCTACCAGTGTAATAAAGTATAATAGCGCACTTCCAATTAAGAACAGCCTACGCGAAGTACCCTTACCTAAGCGAAATTCCTCATATAATTCCTGCAATTTATTAATAAACGGGCCTATGCTGCCCACTTTCTGAAGTTTCCCCTCAAAGCCCGCAAGAATGCTATTCTTCCCATCTTCCGTTTGTGAATATTGTCCATAATTAGCTAATTGCTGTTCAACACGTGCTATAGAAAACTTATTATCACATAAATTATACGATTCAAGAGAATTCAGAATAATATCAATGGACGTATGAATATCTGATTGCGGCTTTTCCTTACTCTGTTCGATAGGATAACCGGCAGCTTCAAATAGCTCTGTCATAGGAATCCCAAGGCAGTCAGCAAATTTTTGCAAGTGCTGGAGATTTGCTTTTCGTTTACCGCTTATAATCCGTGAGATCGTAGCTGTATCAATTTTAGTGAGTTCACTAAGTTTTCGCATTGACAATGAGCGCTCATTCAATAATTTTTTTAACATCAAACCGAGATTACTATTTTCTTTTCCTTCAGACATATTCTATTTTCCTTTCTATATACATCTGATTTGATAAACCGACACATGTTTGTGACGGGAGGTAAGAAAAAAACATGCTGCCTTTCTTCTGCCGGAGCGCAGGACGCATCCATCCTCTTCTTGTTTCCGAATCTCCTCCCAACCACCTGAACTTTTGTTACTGCGTCAAGCGATTTATATATATAAGACCAAGGGTGTTGATTATCCAGTATGATCCAGAG
>NZ_KE952650.1 GCF_000466385.1 Aneurinibacillus aneurinilyticus ATCC 12856 | reverse complement strand
AACAAGGCATGAAATACACAAAACGCATAGATGCCATCACTCTCAAAAGAAAGCAAAAAATACAGCGCTATGAGATAGAGAAAAAAGAGCTGAAACAAAGGAGCGTAAAAAATGAATTTCATCGATGAAGAAATTATCGAGATGACGAAACATGCAAGGCAGAAGAAACGAATGGAAAACATCGAAAACCAATTGTTACATACTGACATAGTCAAGGCGATTAAAGAAGGTCAGCTCACGATCGAAGATGAAACGATTGAATTTACAGAAATCGGTTTTTATGAGGATCAAATACGGATGTCTATTCCTGCAGCATTTGAAGAGATGGAGCCTGAATTAATGGATATTAAATATCCATCAAGACGTAGACCCGATTACATCTATACAAGTGAAAGTACGTCTATTAACGTTACGATGAAAATTATGGAGCAGCAGATAAAAGAGGAGGAACTAGAAGATTTTACACATACCATGATGGATATACTTCGAAAATTACAGCCAGATGCAGATATGTTGGATATCGGTATAAAAGAAGTTAACGGTGTACAAATTGGCTATTTTGATTTCATTACGAAGGCATTAGATACCAAGACTTATAATGTAATGTTTTTGTTTATAGTAGGTGACAATGTGGCAACGGGCTCAGTTAATTGCTTGAAAAAAGAAATGAATGTGTGGAAGCCCATTGCTTACGGCATGATGGACTCTATCTCAATCGTAAACAAATTAGATGAAGAGGGTGTTGTTTGATGGAGCGTGTGAAAAAGGAAACAGCTTTAACGTATAAAGATATGATTGTGATGCCTTATAATATCCGCGTTAGTGAAATCGAAACTATACAGCAAATGAATGAGCATGCTACATTGCGTTTAACGGGCGTGATTCCAGATGAGCTAGAAGATTCCTACGTTTATATGACAGATGCAGAAACGGCTATTGAAGTATTGCAAATCGCGAGTAATGGACAATCTATGCCTATTTTTAATGGGCTAGCGTTAGATGTGCAAGTGAAATCGGTTATGGGTACATATTATTTGGAGGTGAAAGCGGTTTCGCATACGTATGTGTTAGATGTGAAAAAGAAAAACCAAACGTATCAAGATGCAAGCATGCCCTATAGTGAATTAATAAATGTATGTATTGCCGATCAACCAGGCGCCGATTTCATGGATCATGTTACAAAGGGCGCTAGTCTTGGCAGCTTTACGATGCAATATTTAGAGACAGACTGGGAATTTCTTAAACGAATGGCATCACGTTTTCATACAGGCTTAGTGTCAGACACTGTTCACGGAGATGCAAAGTTTTACTTCGGTGTACCGTTTCAGACCGGGGACACGCAGAAAATGGAGGCCATTAATTACCGAGTGAAAAAAGCGATCGGCAACTTCCTTATCTCCAGTAAAAATCATCTCGACAGTATTACAGATAGTGACTACATGTACTATGAAGTAGAATCGATTCAACCATTTAAAATAGGCAATGAAGTTACTTTCCAGTCAAAAAAATTGTATGTTTATAAAATCGTCTCGAGACTAAAGGATGGTTTATTTAAGCATATCTATACGTTAACACCTCAGAACGGCTTCAGTGTCCACACAACTTATAATCAAGCCATTATTGGTGCTTCTATTCAAGGAAAAGTAATTGATGTAGCAGGGGACAAAATTCGCATTCATGTCAATTTCGATGAGGAACAAGAAAAAGATACGGCCTATTGGTTTCCGTATTCAACGATCTACGCATCAGAAGATAACACAGGATGGTATTTTATGCCAGAGTTATCTGACAATGTTAGAATCTACTTCCCAAGCAATCGTGAGGATGAAGGGATTGCGATTAGCTCTGTCTCAAAAGCTCCTCCACAATCTGGTGCTATGTTAGCGGCAACGAATCCGACTAGTCAAGGTGGCGGCAGTCAATCAAGTGTTGCACCGCCAGAGGATAGCCGTCAAGATCCAATGCGGATGGCTGATCCAGATGTAAAGACACTTAGAACGAAGCATGGTAAACAAATTTTACTTGCACCTGATCGAATTGTCATTTCTGGCGGAGGATTAATGATTTCGCTTATGGATGATAACGGTATTTCTATCATAAGCGATAAAAATATTAATTTACAAGCAACGGATAAAGTCGTCATCAATGCGAAGCAAATTATGATTAATGCCAATGAAAAAATTGAGATGACGTGTAAAGACAATTCCATCAAGATGGAAGACAAAATGGAGATTAAAGGACCAGAAGTACGAGCAAATTAGTGAGGATGTGGATGCATGAAACGAGAAGAAGCATTACAGCATTTTATGGATGAATGTGTATCTGTTCATGCCAGCCGCTTGCAGGAGAAGGTTGATCGACAGTTTCGCCAAGAGAAGAAAGCTTTGCTACAACCAATCATTCATTCACTTGAACAGTTGTTTGAGAATATTAGAGAGCAGCAGGAACAGGGACAGTTAGCGCCAGTTGCTTTTATTCATTTGTCATTGCTGCGAACATCATTACTAGATAACAAGTGTACTTATTTGCTAGAGGCGTATGGAGAGAAATGGTACTACGATTGGGTAGAATGCACGGCACAGTATGAAGCGGAGTGGCTTAGTGAGGCGATAATAGATTTACACAAAACACTTGAAAAAGAAAGAAAACCATATCTTCTCATTCAAGCAGCCGACGTTCGAGGAATCATTCAGCAGACAGTAATTCTGTTTCATCAGTATATCATTCAATTGGTCCGCTATCTCTTTCGCTATCAAAAAGAACACGTACCTGAAATAGATTTTCAACGAGCAGCGTGTTTGCGATTTCGTGTCGGTGAATATAAGGGGTTTAGTGAGGATGTTGCGATTATTGATGAACGTGAGCGGGTGGAAAAAAATCTCCTCTCATGGTTGGAGAAAAAAGAGATGGACAAATCGTATACGTTTGAAAACTTCTCAAACCTACAATTACCGCAGAAAGATTTTAATCAAATGGACTTTTCCTATGCGAATTTCAATGGGAGTGACTTAAAGGGTGCTTCTTTGAAAGGGAGTGTTTGCATTGGTACTAGTTTTGTAGATTGTAGGTTAACGCATGCTGATTTTTCTTATGCAGCCATTCAAGATGCTGATTTTCGAAATGCTAATTTAGCAGGCGCTAATTTTACGCATGCACAGGGAAAAACGCTGAGGCTTTCCGATGATGAAGTCGCATGCTACATTGGCACTGATTTCAGTCATGCGAATTTGGAAAATGCAAAATTTGAGTTTGCGCAGATTGCAGGTGCCAATTTTACAGGTGCTAATTTAAAGGGGGCTACCTTCTTTAAACGTGAACAAGAGAAGTGTCAATTTAGCCGAAAACAGATAGAAGATATTCATTGGATTCATTAATTTTATGCAAACGTTATGTGAGACAGAAATGATGATTACAGGAGGAAAAGATGGAGTATTTTATTGTTCGGCAAGATCAAAGTATTACAAATCCAATTATTCCTTTGAAAACAGACCTTGATGATAATTTTGTCTGTTCGTCAGTATTTGGGGAAGTGGTCGAGAAAGAGAATGCGGTATATCTGGATTATTTGGATAAGCCTCGAAGAATTGTGTCCGAAGATTTAAAAAAGTTGTTCTCAAAATATGAAGATAACTTAGATTTTACAGCCATTGTTTTTACGGATGTAAAGAAAGGGACACAGCGCGTTTATTGGATTATGGACATTGTAGAGAAGAATTGTATTTCCCATGAAACGACTTATTATCCAGATGGACGTATAAAGGAGCTCGTAATTAACCCAAAGAAGGTGGAATTGGATTGTATTTTTCAAGTCGACAGCAAAATGGAAACTTTCACTATAGTTAATTTAGATGTTGCGGAAAGTATGTTGCGACGACCACTTTTCGGAATTCAGCTGCAGCGAGTAAAACTAGAAAGACGATAAATAAAAATCATAATTTATTACCGAAAGTTGTAAATCACATTAGCTAAAACGTTTTCCATTTATATAAGTTGATTTCCATTCCGACTGGAAGCCCTGAGAAAGCGCTCAGTCAGAATGTAAATCAATCACACGTTTTTGGGATGAGCTTACATCATTCCGAAGCTTTGTCGAGTGTGAAAGTGATATATATCACAAATGATGCGAAAGGAAGGATATCTAATGGCTCAAGTTGTAGAAAATTTGGAGACAGAAGGTTCGGAACAGGAGCAATTTAGTTATGTCGTACATGGAGCAATCATTTCCTGTGAGCATGGTAGCCATCTCAATTATTTAAATTTACCGCAGGATCATGGTGTTTATATTAAAGGGAAGGCTGTAATGAATGTCGGGGATCGAAACCCTGAAAACATCCCAACCTTTGGTGTCTGTTTAAAGTTGAAAAAACCGTGTACACCAGTATGCTCCATTGATTGGCTGGAAGGAATGGAAAATGTCAATATCGAAGGGAAGCAAGCGTTATTAAGTCGCTGTCATACACAATGCTTAGCAGGTGGAGGCAAAATCGATATTGTTCATGATGGGCAAGAGGAATTGGATATACCGAAACAAGGTTTTTAAAGTGAATTTTGATTGAAAGGAGGTAAGTAATGAAATCGCTAGGGGGAAAAGAAGTAAACATTGTTAGTACGTATGAGGATCTTGTGCTTGAATGGCCGTATCCACTTATTCATTTAGATAAACTAACAATTAAACATAAAGGCAATGATCATGCGAGATTGTATTTTACGGGGATGATTGCTGAAGAGCAGGCGCAAAAATATATTCAGCGGGTCAGTCATACAGACGAAGTTGTTGTTAAATTTGGACGAGAACAAGACATATTGTTTTCTGGAAGAATTGAAAATGCGGAGTTGCAGGCAGCCCAAGGGGTGCATTATGTCTCAGTTGAGGCTGTATCATTTACAGCAAATATGGATATTGAGAAGCGCTCACGTTCTTTTCAAGATGTGAATATGACATATGTAGAGTTAATCAATAATATCATGAGTGCCTATCCTCAAGGGGATTATATCGACCATGCTTCTGACGGTCAGGCCATTGGTCAAATTTCAATCCAATACATGGAAACCAATTGGACATTTATTAAAAGAATGGCCTCTCGTTTACATGCGGTTATTTTTCCTGATTTAAAAGGAAAGGGTCCACGATTTTGGTTTGGTACACCTCAAAGTAGGAAGAGCGTAACTATCGACCATCTGCCTTCCATATTACGTATGGATGTGGACGCATATCGGTTGATTACGGAAAACGATGGTACGGATGTGAGCGAAACCGATTATACATTTTGTGAGTTTGAAAGCACAGAGGCATACGAGCTTGGTACTTCGGTGCAATTAAAGGGTAGAGCGTATATCATAACGGTTCGAGAAATCCATCTTGATGGCGGGGTATTAAAGTTTCAATATACTGCCCAACCAGAGAGAAGTATTCGTCAGCGATTAGTACGCAATTTAGATCTTATTGGTGCAGCATTTACAGGAAAGATCATTGATGTTACACAAAATACCGTTAAAATTCATTTAGATATCGATAAAAAACAAGATAAAGCAAAAGCGCATTGGTTTGCTTATTCTGCAGATGCCAATAGCGTTATGTATTTAATGCCCCAAATTGGTGCACGTGCCCAATTGCATTTTCCTAGCGCTGTGGAAGAAGAGGCTATCGTCATTAGCTCGGTACGTGTTGATCCAGTCACGCCAGAGGGTGGGCAAAAGCAGACGAAGAAAATGGCGGATACTACGGTTAAATCTTTAGCCACTAATGCTGGAAAAGACATGACATTAGGTGTTGGAGATATTACCTTTAGTGCAATAGATGGGGTATTGGACTTAAAAATGGATGATGGTGAAGGCATAACATTTCTTAGTAACAGTACCATTATGCTAGCGGCGGATGAAACTCTTGAAATAAGTGGAATGAAAGAGCTATCCGTTGAGGCAGAAGAATGGCTTGCCGTTTCAGCAAAGGAGCAAAGTCATGTGATCCTTGCAGCTGACACACAGTTAATTAGTACGCTTATCGAACAAGAAGGTACGGAGAAGCAAAGTCAACCACCGAAGTTAAATGAGGAAGCGATTGAGGCTACAACAAAAGTTGACGTAATTTTCCCGCAAATGGCAGAAACGAAAAAAGAGAAGAAAGGCTGGTTTAGCAGTCTTTTAGATAACGTAAGCTTAGCACTGGATGTCGCGGGGTTTATTCCTGTCATCGGTACATTTGCAGATATTGCGAATGCAGGAATTAGCTTGGCAAGAGGAGATTACATGGGGGCAGCTATGAACCTAGTAGGTGCAGTCCCCGTAGTTGGTGATGCAGCAAAAACAGCTTATAAGGTCAATAAAGCAGCAAAGGTTGCAGAGGCTGCCGGTAAAGCTGCAAAGGCTGCGGACAAGGCAGTGGATGCATCAAAAGCAATAAAAGGGATGAAAGCAGCTTATACAAAAGTGTCTAAAACGCTAGATACAGTAACGGCGCTAGCCAACAAAAGGGCTAAGAGCGTCAAGACAGCCGCAGATAAAGTTATCACCTCAATGGATGAAGTGTTAGCAGTGTCGAAGGCCGTAGACGGTATGAAAGCTATTGCAATAAAAGGGCTAACGAATTTTAATCATAAAGTGTTAAAAAACAGTAAATTTAAATGTACACAAGGATTAAGTGAGAAATTCTGTAAATGGGGCTTCGAACCCGTTGATTTAATTACAGGGCGGATGGTTTATGAAGGTGTCGACTTTGAATTACCAGGACCTATCCCCCTTTCATGGGAACGCGCTTGGTACAGTGATAGTAGTCGCATTGGCTTGTCGGGTCATGGTATGCACTTTACATACGATCTAGCCTTAGAGATTTTTGAAGAAGATGACCTGATTGGGATCGTTGTGACGGATGGTCGCGCAGTTGGATTTCCAATTTTACCAATAAACTTGTCGTATTTTAACAAACGAGAAAGAATGACCTTAACCAATACAGGTGAGGAGTATCATTTGTTTGAGCATGATACACGATTGATTTATGTATTTGAACAAACAACAGAAACAAGATTCCGTTTAAAAGAAGTAAGAAATGAGCAAGACCATCAGATTCAATTTGCGTATAACGATAATGGTTTTTTATCTCAAGTAACCGACAGTGTTGGAAGAGTGCTCGAAGTTACGACTAATGAGGCAGGTAGAATGACAGAGGTCGCCTTACGTAATCAGGTGAGCCGCGAAGTCTTAGTTCGCTATGTTTACAATGATGGACAAGATTTAATCGAAATTCAAGATGCGTTAGGGCAAAGTACGCATTTAAAATATGTGAATCATTTGATGATGCAAAAAATAGATCGCAATAAAAATAGCTTCTTCTGGCGCTACGATGGTCCAACTACAGGTGCACGAGTCATCAAAACATGGGGAGATGGCAATGTCCTTGCAGGGGAGCTTTTGTATCACGAGGGCTATAATGAGATTACGAATAGCTTAGGCCATAAAAGTTATTATTATTTCAACGAAGATAACCTCTGTACGAAAATTGTTCATCCAGATGGTAGTGAAGTTAGCTATCAATATAATGAGGACTTTGAATTACTGCAAGAAGTAGATGAAGATGGTTGTATCACGTCATATAGCTATGATGAGTGGGCAAATCCAGTGACGATAACTCTTGCAGATGGCAGTACTTTATCGTCAAAGTACGATGAGAAGGATAGGTTGATTCAGGCCGTTAACGCAGAGGGCGGAAGTCGTCAGTGGATTTATAATGAAGATAGTACATTACAGGCAAATATTTTAGAAGATGGCACAAAGACTGAATTTTCCTATAATGATAAATATTTAATTAAAACGGTGATAAATGCGCAAGGTCATATGGTAAGCTTAGCTTATGATGCTGATCTGAACCTAAGTCAAGTAACATTACCAGACGGGACAAGTTCGACATGGACGTATGACCGTCGTGGTAACTGCACAACAACGACCAATCCTCTAGGGGCAACAGAGAAATTCCGTTATGATCATTTGAATCGCCTTGTACGGGCAAATCTTTCAGATGGAAACGACGTTCAATTAAAGTACGATGCTTATGACGATGTTGTTTTTGCGAAAGATAACCATACGCAAGTAGCCTTTGATTACACCATTCTTGGCAGTTTAATTTCTCGAGAACAGGGTGGAAAGAAAGTTAAATTCAGCTATGATACAGAGGAACAGTTAACCGATGTCATCAATGAAAAAGGCGAAGCATATCAGTTTGAACGCGATGCGAAAGGTAATATCGTCAAGGAAATTGGCTTTGACGATATGGAAAGAACGTATGAACGAAGTCTGGCAGGATTGGTTCAGCGAATTCAATGACCAGGTGATCGTTGGACAGCGTATCAACATGATGGTCTGGGGAATGTGATCCGTGCTGAATATTATGATGACACTTGGGAAACGTTCGGCTATGACAAAAACGGTTCGTTAATCGAGACTGAAAATGAGCATGTGAAAGTAAAGCTTGAGCGAGACCCATCCGGTCAAGTCATCAAGGAATGGCAAAATGACCATTGGATTGCGAGTAGCTACGATGAATTAGGCAACCGTTCACAAATTACGAGTAGCTTAGGCGCAAAAATCGATATCGCTCGTAATGAGATGGGCAATGTCTTGCAAATCACTGCCTCTCGTTCCGAACAAGCCCAGTGGACAGTCTCCATGCAGTACAATGAACTCGGTCAAGAGATTGAGAGAATCCTACCCGGGGATGTCATTAGTAAATGGCAATATGATATCACAGGTAAACCAACACACCATCGAGTAAGGAGTCAAAACCGAGATACACGAAGACGCGTCTATCATTGGGACGTTAATCACCAATTACGCAGTATGGTCAACGAGCTAACCGGTATAAAAGCGACCTATGGTTACGACGAATTTAGTAATCTTGTGTGGGCTAATCAAAACAGTCGTCAATTTGACTTCTTATACCGCAGTGTGGATGATGTCGGAAACTTGTATGAAACAAAAGACAAGACAGATTGTATCTATGACGCCGGCAGCTGCGGACACGACTGGCCTAGCCGCCCCAGCTCCTTATACAGCAGGCTGTGGTGCGGACAGCGATCACCGAAAAAGCGTTTCAGCAACGCGTCATGCTGCAACTTGCGGAAGTGGAAGATTCGTTCGCAGCTGAGCATCCAGCCGATGATGAGATAGGGTAATATGCGATGAATAGGGAAAATGGCGTTGCGCGCTTTGATGTCGGAGAGGCTGTGCATGACTTCGGCAAGTTTGATTTTTTCGAGATAGGTAAGAAAGACTTTAATGCCGTCGAAGCTCGTGGCATTTTGCAATGAAAATTCGGTCTTGATTTTGCTGACGGGTGTGGTAGACTTCACCTAAAAGGTGCTCCTCTCTTTGGGTGATGTTGTTTGAACAAACACTATTCTACCAAAGTTTCGGAGCCCTTTTCACGTTTTCAGAGAGGCGTACTTTCGAAATTCAGGATAATTCTAGTAGGTACATGCCGTTTCGAGGACAAACTCCTAAGGAATAGATTGGAGAATATAAGTAGGGAAAAATAGGAGGTGAAAATGCTGAGAAACGCTCGCAAATGCATATGGGGGAATCCTGTAATAATATGTTCTCCTCCATTATGTCCATCAGGTTCCCCAGGACGCCAAGGACCACCAGGACCACCGGGACCACCGGGACCACCGGGACCACCAGGTTCCCCAGGACCACCGGGATCACCAGGTTCTCAAGGACCGCCAGGCTCTCCAGGTCCACCAGGCCCCCAAGGACCGCCAGGGTTAGTAGGGTCAGTAGTGATCATGCCCGCCGTTCAAAGGTATTTTTATATCGTAGGCACAGATATTGAGGCCCCTGAAGTCATTCCAGCCACTCAATTTACTGGTGATAGTAGGGGGCCGGTAAGTGAATTTACAAACCTTGGACAAAGTAGCTACAGTAATCTTTATGTTAATGGAATATTACAAGAAAGTGGCATATATAGCGTTAGTTCTAATGCTTTAACTATTAATCCCAATGGCGGTATTATTTTTGCAGGTGAACCCATTATCCTTGAAATTGTTCAGTTTTCTGCTCAAGTACTCCCTTAGTTGGGCTACTGTGTTGCCTAAGTTTATATAGGGCATTTACTTGTTAAATTATGTATATGCCCTATCAATGATTTATTAAATATTAATTAGTGAATAGAAGAACGCTCATCATTAGATTGATAGTGTAATTACAGCGAGGGCCTAAGGACAATCCAGAAACGCCAAACTAACCCCTTTTTTACACTTAATAATTTACTTGAATTTATAGACATAATTTATTTCAAGGGTGTTGATTATCCAGAATGATCCAG
>NZ_KE952649.1 GCF_000466385.1 Aneurinibacillus aneurinilyticus ATCC 12856 | reverse complement strand
CTTCCACCTTATGGATAATCAACAGGCGTGATAATTTACAAGTAACGGACAAGAGAGGGGAGTTGTTTTACATGGCAGAAGCAAAACGTATGTTTATCAACGGAGAATGGGTGGAGGCTGAGAACGGAGAGCATATAGAGGTAATGAATCCAGCGACGGGAGAACAGGTCGGAGCTGTAAGCTTTGGCGATGGAAGAGATGCGGTGAAAGCGATTGCAGCCGCGAATGAAGCATTTGCTAGCTGGTCCCGTCTAACTGCGCGCGAACGTTCCAAGTATTTATATAGCCTTTATGAACTTGTTCGCAAGCATAGGGACGAACTGGCAGGGATTATCTCAGCTGAAATGGGCAAACCTCTTCGCGAAGCGAAAGGAGAGGTGCTTGGAGCTGCGGATAATTTTATGTGGTATGCTGAGGAAGCGAAGCGGGTATACGGAGAAACCATTCCTTCTTCTGCCCCGAATAAAAGAATCATGGTAATGAAACAGCCTGTAGGTGTAGTAGCTGCTATTACACCATGGAATTTTCCCGTAAATATGGTTGCACGCAAAATCGCACCGGCTCTGGCAGCAGGCTGTACAGTCGTACTAAAGCCGGCAGAGAGCACACCGCTTAGTGCAATCCGTCTATTTGAGCTGATTGAGCAAGCTGGTTTTCCAAAAGGGGTGGCTAATCTGGTTATCGGGAATCCAGAGTCAATTGGCCAGGAATTTACGGCTAATAAAAAGGTACGCAAAATTACCTTCACTGGCTCTACGCGTGTAGGGAAGCTATTAATGGAAGGAGCGGCCAAAACAGTTAAAAAGGTAAGTCTGGAATTGGGGGGGCATGCTCCATTCATTATTTTTGAAGATGCGGATTTGGATGCAGCCGTTCAGGGATTGTTCGAAAGTAAGTTCCGGGTATCCGGCCAAATGTGCATCTGCACGAACCGTCTTTATGTACACGAGTCGGTGGTTAATGCCTTTACGGATAAGCTTGTAGAAAGAATGAAAAAAGCGAAAGTAGGAGACGGACGAGAAAAGGATACAGAAATCGGTCCGCTGGTCAACGAACAGGGCCTGAATAAAGTGCTTAATCATATTCAGGATGCGAAGGAGAAAGGCGCACACATTATATACGGGGGCCAGCGTTTGACAGAAGGCGAATATGCTAAAGGTTTTTATTGCGAACCAACCGTGCTGACAAGCGTTACGAAAGAGATGAAGATTTATTATGAAGAGACGTTCGGTCCTGTTGTTCCTATCATTCCGTTTACGGAGGAGAATTCGGTTGTACAACTGGCTAATGATTCGGATTACGGGTTGGCTGCGTATGTATATACACAAAACAACAGCCGCTGCTTCCGTATGGCAGAAGCCTTAGAATACGGAATCGTTGGAATTAATGACGGAGCGCCGCCGCAGACGCAGGCACCGTTTGGCGGGTATAAAGAAAGTGGGCTCGGACGTGAAGGTGGTCGCTATGCATTAGAGGAGTTTTTAGAAACAAAGTTTGTTTCTTTCGGATTATAAAGTGGAACTTCATGCAGTGGTGATTGCCCGTTAGGGCGGGATGAAGTATCATTCCTGTTGATAAGGCATATAGAAAAAAGGGAGGCAATCAGTAATTTGCCTCCCTTTTTTAACCGGAATTTAGATATAATGACGATCTTCTTTGGCATACAGGGTGGGTCTGCGATTTTTTAAATAATCGAGATTGCCCCGTGCGATATCGGTTTCTTCCATATTAATTGAAAGTATAGACAGTTCTTCGTTATTGCTGCATTTGTGAATGGTTTTTCCTAAAGGATGGATTAAAGAGCTTTCTCCAACAAATAATGTGCTGTTCTCCAGTCCTACCTTGTTTGCCATTGCAACAAAAACATGGTTTTCCAATGCTCTTGTTTTTAAATAAACGTCTTGGTGAGGATGACTTGGAAACTTGTTTGCTCCAAGAACAAAAATGAATTGTGCGCCTTTGATAGCTAAAATGCGTGCCACCTCAGGAAACTCGACATCATAGGAGATCATTATCCCTACTTTGCCTTCTGGAAGCTCAAATACAGGGCATTCTGTTCCTGGCTCAAAAACCGCTTTTTCAATTTCAAACAAATGAATTTTTCTGTATGTACCTATAATTTCCCCGTGTTTACTAATAAGGACAGCGGTATTAAATAATCTGGTGTTTTCTATTTCCGGGAATCCTAAAATGACGCCAACCTGATGTTTTTGCGCATGTTTACAAATTTCGGTCATGCTTTTTCCTTTTATCGGTTCGGCTAGCTGGGCTATAGTCTCATGCATAAAAGACCCTGACATATACAGTTCAGGGAATAATATATAATCCGCTTGTTTTTTGCCAGCAGATTCAATGCATTCAATAATTCGTTTTACGTTTTCTTCTTTATTCGATAAGGAACATCGTACTTGTGCTAGGGCCACATTAATTTGACGCATATTTTTTCTCCTCATTACACATCATCATGCTGAACTACCTCGTTGTATTGTTGCAGCTTTCTGACAATTGTCGATTGATCTACTTTCAAAACTTTTGCTGCCTTGTATGTACTTCCATATATTTTATAGGCTTTTAGAACAAGGTCTTTCTCCACTAATTTTTTTGCTTCTTTAAGAGGAATAATTCCCTTGATTTCAACTGTATTCTCCCCAGAAACGGACAATGCTTTATCTCTTGGTAAGGATTCAACAACCGTTTCCGTATTTGTTACAACCATTCGTTCGATTATATTTTCTAACTCTCTTATATTTCCGGGCCAATCATAGTCCATCAGCTTTGCTTTACTATATTCGCTAATCATCTTATGTTGATTATATTTCCTATTAAAATTCGCCAGAAAATAATCTATTAATAACGGAATATCTTCTTTTCTATTTTTTAAGGCTGGAAGTTCCAGAGGAACTACATTTAAACGATAAAATAAATCCTTACGGAATAAGTTTTTTTCCACTAATGAAGGCAAATTTTTATTTGTAGCGGCAATGACGCGAACATCGATTTTTTGTGCTTTTACTCCCCCTATTTTGCGGATGGTTCCTTCCTGAAGCACATCTAAGAGCTTGGATTGCATATCGTAAGGCAGTTCTGCAATCTCATCCAGAAAAATCGTTCCGTTGTTTGCAGCTTCAAATAAGCCTATTTTTCCTGCTTTATTTCCTCCTGTAAAAGTTCCCTGCTCATAACCAAATAGTTCGGATTCAATCAAATCTTTAGGTAAGGAAGCACAATTTAAGGAAACAAACGCCTCGGAGGCGCGCGGACTTAAAGCGTGAATCTTCCGAGCCAGCAAGCTTTTACCAACTCCAGATTCACCCAATAGCAGAACGGTAGAGTTGACATGGGCTATTGTTTTGGCTATATCCATTAGCTCCTGCATTTTTTCGGATACAAATACAACGCTGTTGAGTCCTGTATTTTGTGATGCTTCTGATTGTTGCATATGTATTTTGATACACCTCGTAATATTTGTAAGCGAAATAATGAATTCAAAGTCATTTGTGCTTATTTTAGTAATCGAAAAAAGAATTTTTTGCCCGTTCTTAGTAAATAGTATTTGCTCATCAAGGTCGAAATTAGGCTTTTCCATAAAAATACGGTCCCATTCAAGGGTCGTTACATCTTTATTTAGGGACAGAGTATCTGAAGTGGAAGTGGCAAAAACATTTTCGTAGTGACCAAGGATCATTTTTATTTTATACGTTGATGACACAAACAACAGTAAATTGACATGTTCATGTATGTGGTGCTGATTTTCCAAAATGTTGGTACACCCCTATTTGTATGTAAGTAAGTTATGATGCAAAAAAACATTGGTATTTCTTATGGTTCTTATTATAACAATAATTCCCTCATTTTTGAATTATCATATTTTTTCTTGTCAAATGCATAAGAACCGTTGTTAAATAAGCTTTTTTGCCTCTTTATAATGTATGAAAAACAAGATGCAAAAAAACATCTAGATGTTTTTTTGCATTGCTTCCTATTTTCCCTTGCATATCTTGAGAAATTACATAAACACAAGCAACAACCGATGTAAAAAAGCATCTCTTTCATTTCTTATCCGCAATATATTCTGTATATTTTCGCTATTTTGTAATTGGCATCATAATTGCGTGTAATCATGTGTAAGAAAGAAAGGAGGGATACGGTAGTGCAGTTATCGATCGCACAAATTGAAACAAAACTGCATGATAAAAAGTTCAATCTTGAAAAAATCGAGCATTTTTTATGCGAAGCAAAACAAAAAAATTCGGATCTCGTATTATTTCCGGAGCTTTCTTTAACAGGCTATTCCATAGGCCCTTGGTTAAAAGAAGCCGCCGAAGCGAGAGACGGGCAAAGTATAACGTATTTGAAGAATTTGTGTAAAAAATGGAGTATTAATACGCTCCTTTCTTTTCCAGAAATATATCAGCAACAGTATTTTATCTCTGCTGCCTTTATTAGTGATAATGGTGAGATTGAGGCTGTATACCGCAAAACACATCTGTATGATGAAGAGCAAGTGTATTTTACGCCGGGACATGAAATTCCTGTGTTTAACACAAAGTTTGGTGTTATCGGGATGATGTCTTGCTTTGATTTAGAGTTTCCGGAAGTTGCACGTATTCTTAGCAAAAAGGGAGCAGATTTAATTCTTATCCCTACTTCGAATATGGCTCCCTATACAGAACACCAACGTTTGTATACCCAATGCCGGGCGATGGAGAATGAAATACCGTTGGCATTGTGTAATCGAATTGGTGTAGAAGGAAGACATCATTTTATGGGTGAAAGCGTCTTCGTGGATGCTCAAGGCGAAACGCATCTCCTGTTGTCAGACCAGGAAGAATTGCACACCATTCCGGTTCTGTTAATGAAAGGAACAGATCCTAAGCTGAATTATATTCTAGATAATCAACCGCATTTATATAAACAATTGTATAGCTGAATTTCAGGGGGGCAGCAGTACCAACCGGTTTGTCCCCGAACAATTAGCAGGTGTGGTTAAATTTTATAAAAAAGAGGGAGGAAGACAAATGGCTGTTTTAACTAATGTGCTGGATTTAAAAATGTATATCAATGGTGAATGGGTAAATGCACAAAGCGGAAAGGTAAGGGAAATTGTAAACCCGGCAAATGGGGAAGTCATTGCTAAAGCGGCAGATGGGGATGTTGAAGATGCTCGTCGCGCGATTGAAGTAGCCCGCCGAACATTCGACGAGGGAGAGTGGTCCGGGATGCCTGCTGTGCAGCGGGCCAGCTATTTGTTTGCTATTGCTGACAAATTGGAAGAGAAAGCCGAAGAAATTGCTCGCCTTGAAACCTTGGATAATGGAAAGCCGCTTCGTGAGGCTGGATTTGATGTGGCTGATGCTGCTGCATGCTTTCGCTATTATGCAGGTCTAATCACGAAACCGGATGGACAAACCTATCATGTAGCCGATCCGATGCAGGCGATGGTCGTTAGAGAGCCGGTTGGAGTGTGTGGCCTGATTGTTCCTTGGAACTTTCCTCTATTGATGGGTGTATGGAAAATTGCACCGGCCCTTGCAGCAGGAAATACGATTGTATTCAAACCGTCTGAGGTTACGCCGGTAACCGCCATCAAACTATTTGAAATTATTGAAGAGGTCGGTATCCCTAAAGGGGTTATCAATATGGTGATGGGACCTGGAAAAACGGCTGGAAATGAACTGGCAGAAAGTCCGCTGGTTGATATGATCGCCTTTACAGGAGGTACAGTAACAGGCAGAAGTATTATGAGAGCGGCAGCAGGAAACATTAAGAAAATTTCTCTTGAACTCGGCGGTAAATCTCCGAATATCGTGTTTGCGGATGCCGATTTTGAAACGGCTGTAGATTATGCCCTGTTCGGAATCTTCTGCAATCAGGGACAAGTGTGCTCAGCGGGTTCCCGTCTGCTTTTAGAGGAGAGCATCTATGATAAATTTATTGAACGCCTGGTAGAGCGGACGAAGAATATCCGTGTGGGATTCGGCGATGACCCGAATACGGAAATGGGGCCTTTAGTGAGTGAGGCGCACATGGAAAAAGTTCTGGGCTATATCGAGATCGGCAAGCAAGAAGGGGCCCGGCTTGTAGTTGGAGGAAATCGCATTACAGCCAATGGCCTTGATAAAGGATACTTTGTTGAACCGACGATTTTTGTTGATACTACACCAAATATGCGTATTGTTCAGGAGGAAATTTTCGGGCCGGTTCTTGTTGTGCAGAAGTTCAAGGATGAAGCGGAAGCAATTGAACTGGCGAATGGTACAGTATATGGACTGGCTGGCGGCGTCTTTACACAGGACGGGGCAAAGGCTCTGCGAGTGATTAAAAAGCTTCGCGCAGGCATTACCTGGATTAATAGTTACCATCCAACATACAATGAAGCGCCGTGGGGCGGATACAAGCAGAGCGGAATCGGACGTAACCTTGGTACGTTTGGTTTGGATGAGTTTATGGAAGTAAAGCAAATTAATATTAATCTACAGGTAGAGCCTGTTGGTTGGTTTGAGAACTAAAGAAGTAGATGAATAAAAAGGAGGCGCTACGAAGCAGGCTTTGTTAGCCTCCTTTTTTAAAAAACATCAGGTTTCTTCATGTAAGGGAACATTCTATATGAGCAAGCGCAATCAGCATATCGACAACGATGCTGCACATTTGGCAAGCCGTGGTCCTGCTTTTATTTGGAGCTGGCCTGTTGTATTTATTGGACAATTTTTGGTAGCGCTAACGATGGCGGAAGTAGCGTCTCATTTTCCGATTGCCGGTTCAATTTATCAGTGGAGCAAACACTTAGTCAGTTCGACGTATGCGTGGTTTGCCGGATGTATATGTAGCGCACGTATATACAAAGGGCGACCACGAATCGATTATATTAAGCAATAAAAAGAGAAGGCATCTGTTTCCTGGTTATAGGGCAGATGCTTTTTCCCTTTATCCTGTCTTAGTAGGCAGCAGTCTCCCCGCTGTATGAAAGTTCCTTTTATATAAGGATATGGTTTTGTTTCGAAGGCTGAATCTTCCTCCATTTTCTGAATATTTCATGTGCTATACTGTATAAAACGTTAGATGGGTTAGCGAAGAGAGCGGAAAAGGAGGGAAAAGGGTGCAACCGCCAGAAAAATTAGATGCAGAAAAGAAAAGATTGCTACAAGAGGTACAAGTACTACTATCCATGGTTCCAGTGCCTGTTGTAGTAACAGATGCGTTGGGTAACATTCTGCATGCAAATGCAGTAGCAGAAAATGTATGGAAGCGCTCTCAAATCGCATTAACGAACAAACATATTCGAGAGATAGTAGAAGGAGGAGAAATTGAGGCCTTAATTAAGCAAGGAAAACCTGCCCACAAAATACCAGTTCGCATTAAAGATGCTGCGAATTTTCTTCATATGTACGAATGCCGCATTCGTCCGCTTTTTGTGTATAGGAAGGTGGCAGGAGCTGTGCTGCAATTTACTGCGGCACCGTATGCAGAACACAAAGAAGAACGTCGCAAGCATCCCGTTCGCTATACATTTAGCGATATTCGTGGTAACAGTGATATCATTGTTTCCCTAAAAAAACAATCGGCACATATCGCACCGACGGATTCCACGATATTAATCCGAGGAGAGAGCGGCACAGGGAAAGAAGTATTCGCCCAAGCAATTCATGCCACCAGTATGCGAAAAGACGGCCCATTCGTAGCATTGAACTGTGCAGCTATTCCCGAGGCGCTGCTTGAAAGCGAGCTGTTTGGATATGAAGAGGGATCTTTTACGGGAGCCAAAAAAGGGGGGAAGGAAGGCCGTTTCGAGCTGGCGCGTGGAGGAACATTATTTCTTGATGAAATTGGAGACATGCCGCTTTTTCTTCAAGCAAAGCTATTGCGTGTTCTGCAGGAAAGAAGAATCGAACGGATCGGAGGTACGGACACGATTCCGATTGATGTTCGTGTGATTGCTGCTACGCATAAAAATTTGGAAGCGATGATTGTTGATGGCAGGTTTCGTGAAGATTTATATTTTCGTTTGAATGTCATACCTTTATACGTGCCGCCGCTGAGAAACAGGAAGGAAGACCTGTATGACTTAATTCATTATTTTATGAAAAGATGCAGTAAACGGCTGGGAAAAGAACAGAAACGTCTTTCTTCTCAAGCATTAAAACGTCTGTATGATTATCATTGGCCAGGAAACATCCGGGAGGTAGAGAATGTAGTAGAATACATTATGAATTTAGAAATTGGCGAGTTGGTTACAGTAACAAGTTTGCCTGCTTCCTTAAGGGAAATAGACGAAAAAATCATGCCTAAATTAACGAAAGAGCCACCTGTGGAAACTGTACATGATAATCCGCGGGAAATCTTGACTATTGATGAAAAGGAAACCGAATTAATCCTGAAGGCATTGCAGCGGTTTGGCAGAAGCACGGAAGGAAAGAAAAAAGCAGCAGCGTCTCTTGGCATTAGCATCGCTACGCTATATCGACGTTTACAAAAGATTCGTTATGAGAAAAAATTATCAAAATGAGAATAAAGAAGAAAAATAGATAAAAATAGAGAAAAAATGAGAATTAATGTTATGAACTGCTATATTCTTATCCATATCTCTGTCTTTTTTTCTAAAAAAGTTCCTTTTTTTAGGTTTTATAGCTAGTTATTTTCCTTTATGAGCAGAATTCTTTTTATTTTTTATTGGCACATTATTTGCAAAAATTAGGAATTGTGAGGGGTTAAATAATGAAACAGACAATTATTGAACAGGATGTTTCTCAATTCGCTTGCGGGGCAAAATATCTTGGTGCTGGAGGAGGTGGAAGCAGTAATATACTCGAATTGCTGACCAAACGGGCAATACGTGAACACGGGCCAGTACAGCTGCAACATCCATTTGATGTGAAAGAGACGGAATGGATTATTCCTGTCGGAATCATGGGATCTACGACGATTATGAATGAAAAGATACCAACCGGATGGGAATTGGTTGAAGTGCTACGGGCGGTAGAAAAAGAAAAAGAAATTCGAGCAGGAGCTGTCGCAGGAATCGAAATCGCTGGTATTAACGTGCTTACTCCCATTCTTACAGCTGCTTTGGCACGTCTTCCTGTGATAGATTGTGACGGTATGGGAAGAGCGTTTACAGGTATCCATATGACAACATATCATGCGTTCGATATTTCTCTTGCTCCACTTGTGATGACGGATGAGAAAAGAAAAAGCATTTTGATTCAAAGTGATAACAATGAAGAAGCAGAATGTATTGCACGGAACACAGTAATGAATATGGGAGGATGGGCTGCGTTTGCCTGTTATGCGATGAAGACAAAGCATATGCGGGAAACGTCCATTTACCACACATTTTCACTTGCATGGCGCCTGGGAAGAGGGGTTAAAAAAGCGCATGAAGATATTCATCAAGTTGTTCGGGTGCTTATGGAGGAATTAAGCAATTCCGTATATGGAACACCGCGGCTAGTAACAAAAGGGAAAATTGTGGAGATATACTGTGATATGAAAGAAGGGCAGCTTAGTGGATCGCTTTTCTTAGAAGGCCGAGGAGAGTACACTGCTGAGCAATGGGAAATTTTGTTTTGTAACGAATATGTATTGTGTAAACAAGAAGAGAACGTACGTGTGATGTCACCTGATTTAATCTGCGTGTTGGATGCGGATACGGGACATCCTGTACAAGTAGAAGAATTGGAGAAAAATCGCAATGTATGGGTGCTTGGCATACCTTCACCCCCTTTGGTGAGAACCTCGAAGATGCTGGAAGTTGTAGGCCCGGAAACATACGGCAGCCCATTTTCTTTTCTTCCTGTAGAATCCCTGTATGAACAAATGGATGCAAAAAGAGGAGTGGGACATGCTACGGCTTGGGATTGATGTCGGAAAGCAGCGGGTCGATTGTATAGTAATGGACGAAAAAATACGTATGTTTTATGTTAGCACGCGTTCGGTTATAAAGCATCCGCTGTCGGGAATGAAAGAGATACTTGAGGAGATGAAGCAGCAGGGTATTCGTCTATCTGACATTAAACAAGTTATCATTAGCGCATCAAGTGAGTATGAAGAAGGACTGCGGGAAAGCGAAGCTGTGCACGTATGCGCGATCCGAATAGGCTCTTCACAGAATAGTCTGCCTCCTTTCTATGAAGTAACTGACATAGTAAGGGAAACTGTACAGTTGACATGTGTAGAGCTCTCAGGTGGTCATTATGTAGACGGCAGTCCCATACAGGATCTTATGATGAATGAGTGGAATGAGAAGATGGATCGCGCTGCGCTGCCTGAGCATGCGACGTTTGCAGTTACATCCGCTTTTTCCCCAGTAAATCCCGAGCATGAACAAACAGTAGCACAATGGATTCAGAAGAAGTTTGGGGAAGGGCGGGCAATCACGCTATCTTACGAGTTTGGCAGCATTGGACTTATGGAACGGGAGAATGCTGCTATTTTAAATGCTGCCCTGTCCTCTGTCATTCCCTCTCTTTTTCAAAATGTAAAACAGGTTCTTCGACAATATGATATTCATGCTGGTATTTTTCTAAGCCAAAATGATGGATTCTTGATGACATATGAAAGGGCGATTTCTTATCCTATCCGTACTTTACACTCAAGGATTGCAAATAGTTTGCGTGGTGCCTCCCTGCTAGCGGGTCGCGAAGATTGCATTGTCGTCATTGTCGAGAATAAAAGGCTATACATTGGGATGGTTGAAGAAGGTATTCCTAAATTACGATGGTCTAAAAGGGATATCGCAGGAATGTATATGCATGTTCATATTCCTGAGGTTGTAATGATTGATAACATCATACATGGTGCTTCTGATGAGGTCCTGGAACGTGTGTATCAAGCTACCCAGCGGTTTCAGCCACCTTACGAACCGTTGCCGATTGTATTTGTAGGCAATGAATGCAGTGAAATTGCCGGACGTTTTCATGAGCCATGGGCTGAGGTGATTCAACCGGAATACTTTTCGTACGCAAGCGCCATTGGGGCATGCATGGCACCAGTAGGGGGCTGGATAGAGCGCATGTATTGGCTTTCCGAAGGTACAGGCAAAACACAAGTCATTGAAAAGGCAGCAGCAGAGGCGATTAAAGAAGCCATACTGGCAGGTGCTGAAGAAAGGTCTATTGCGCTACAAAGCGTAAAGGTGTCTCCACTTGCGTACGTGCCCAATCAGGCGCTGCGCATTCAAGTTCGAGCGTTCGGCAATTTTGCATAGAACAAAGTCACAGGGCCAAAGAACAAATGAATACGCAATAAAGGGGGCAATGCAATTGGCAGGACAATCCAATATGGCAGATGATTTTTCCTTATCCAGGGTTCCGGCACATGCGAGACTTCCCATGTGGGAAGTGCTACTCGTTCGGATTGGAGCTTTGACGGCGCTCTCACAATTTATGCTTGGTGCTGCATTGGGCTATGGCATGACCTTTTGGCAGGCATTCTGGGCGACGATGCTTGGCAGTGTCATTTTAGAGATTGTAAGCTTGTTTCTTGGTATTGCAGGTGCGCGTGAAGGGATGTCTACGAGCTTGCTGGCTCGTTGGACCGGGTTTGGAAAGTACGGATCAAGCATTATCGGTGTAGTAGTGGCGATTAGCTTGATCGGCTGGTTCGGGGTTCAAAATTCTGTTTTTGCTAAAGGGCTCGATGAAGCCTTAGGTGGAGTGCTTGGTTTTCCGCTTGCTGCCGCTCTTACGGGATTTCTGGTCACGGTTATTGTTATTTATGGTTTTAAATGGCTTAGCTGGACGGCTAAGATAGCTGTTCCCGGATTTCTGGCGGTGGTAGCATACGGCATTTATGAAATTCTTCGTCATCATTCCGTAGGCGAGTTGATAACCTCTCCAGCACCAGGGCCGGCACTTTCTTTAGGTATGGCTGCCACGATGGTAGCCGGGGGATTTATGGTTGGGGCAGTGATTACTCCAGATATGAGCCGATACTGTCGCAATGGCAAGGATGTATTATGGATGACGGTTATCGGAACGATTGTTGGTGAACTTGGAGTTAATATGATCGCTGTTCTGATGGCACATGCTGTGAAAAGCTCAGACGTAGTGGACATCATTGTGCAAACGGCGGGATGGCTTGGTGCGGCGGTTGTCATTTTTGCCACGGTTAAAATCAATGATATAAACTTGTACTCTTCCTCACTAGGTATTACGAATGTATTAGATTCCGTATTCCGGATTAAAATGAATCGGGGATGGGTTACCCTTGTCATCGGAACAATTGGTACATTGTTATCTATTATGGGCATACTAGACCAATTTGTTAATTTCCTTACACTGCTTGGCATATGGATTCCACCGATTGCCGGGATTATGGTTGTAGATTACTTTGTGTTAAAACGCAACCGGAACATACTGGATGAAAGTCGAGAACGGGGGGAGTTGCCCGCAATCTGCGAGAGTATAAATCCGATTACGCTCATTGCCTGGGCACTTGGCTTTACAGCCGGATATTGGTTCGACATGGGCATTCCATCCCTAAATTCACTTCTTGTAAGCGGCATTGTGTATTATGCGGGTATGAAAGTTTTCAAGATAGCGCGTATGGAAGAACAAGATGACAACAAAAATCTTACTAATAACGTAGGTTAAATTGGTTAATGGGAGTGAGAATATGAGACTGTTAGGAAAGCAAGAAATTGAAGATATTGCAGTAGGCGCTGCGCTGCTTGGAACCGGAGGAGGCGGGGATCCGTATATTGGAAAGCTTATGGCGCTGCAGGCCATTGAAGAATTTGGCCCCATTCGCCTTTTGTCCATTAATGAGGTGCCGGAAGACGCACTTGTTGTATCATCCGGCATGATGGGCGCACCAACCGTAATGGTCGAAAAGGCACCAAGCGGCCAGGAAGCCAAAAAAGCTTTTAAAACTTTGGAGCAATATATAGGAAAAGAAATTTTCGCCACCTATCCCATTGAGGCGGGCGGTGTTAACTCTATGCTGCCATTGGCCCTGGCTGCTCAGCTTGGCTTGCCGGTGATAGACGTGGATGGGATGGGGCGAGCGTTTCCGGAACTGCAGATGGTAACTTTCTATTTAGATGGGATCGCTGCTTCGCCTATGGTCATTGCTGACGAAAAAGGGAATGTGAACCTGTTAACCACGATTGATAATGTATGGGCCGAGCGGATTGCGCGTGCAGCGACCATTCAAATGGGCGGTTCGGTTATGTTCGCTATTTACCCTATGAGTGGCCGCAATTTAAAGGAAAGTGGCATTCATAACATTTTACAATTGGAAGAGGGAATTGGGCGTACCATTCGTCTTGCCAAAGAACAAAATGAAAATCCAATCCGGGAGGTCTTGAATCTGACGAAGGGTTTCGAGTTATTTAACGGGAAAGTAGTGGATATTCACCGTAAAACAGAAACCGGATTTGCGCGTGGCACAGCAACATTGGAAGGCATCGGTAAAAATAAAGGAGAGAAGCTGCAATTACGGTTCCAAAATGAGCATTTAATTGCTACGACTGAACAACGATTGCTATGCGTCACACCCGACTTGATTGCTGTACTCGATGAGGAGACCGGCTTGCCCATCACAACTGAAGGCCTGCGGTACGGTGCACGAACGGTTGTTGCAGGAATTCCTTGCCATCCAAAATGGCGAACTCCAAAAGGAATTGCAACATGCGGGCCGGGGTACTTTGGTTACGATGTAGAATATACCCCTGTGGAGCTGTTGGTGAAGAAAGGAGCATTGCTAGGATGAGTTATCGAATTGGAATTGACGTTGGTGGAACACATACAGATGCCGTCATTTTGGATAAGAACTATCAGGTGATTGCTGAGACTAAATGTGCAACGACAGAGGATGTAAGTGCCGGAATTTACCGCGCCATGAGGGAAGTTCTTGCAAAATCGGGTGTTCCTCGTGAGCACATTCGTTTTGCTATGTTAGGCACGACACATTGCACAAACGCGATTGTGGAACGGAAGCGCCTGAATAAGATTGCAATTATCCGAATTGGAGCACCCGCTACATTATCGGTGAAGCCTTTAATCGGAGTACCTGATGATCTACGAAAACAGTTAGGGGAACATGTGTATATTCTTAAGGGTGGGCATGAGTTTGATGGCAGAGAGATTATGCCATTGGATGAAGACGAATTAATTCGGATTGCTCAGGAATTAAATGGACAGGTTGATTCCATTGCACTCACCTCCGTGTTTTCCCCTGTATCGAAAGAACATGAGCTAAGAGCGGCGGAAGTTATACAGGATATACTGGGCAAAGAGGTAGCCCTTTCTTTGTCCCATGAGATTGGGAGTGTTGGTCTGCTTGAGAGGGAAAATGCTACGATTTTGAATGCAGCCGTTGTGAATGTGGCAAAAACGACAGCGGATGGATTTGTTCGCGCCCTTGAGGAAGAAGGGATTCATGCAAAAGTGTTCTTTGGTCAAAATGATGGAACATTGATGAGCGTGGAATACGCAGTAAAATATCCGATCCTTACAGTCGCTTGCGGCCCTACGAACAGCATTCGGGGAGCCTCTTATTTGGCTGGATTGTCCAATGCTCTTGTCGTGGATGTCGGGGGCACGACTACAGATATTGGTGTGCTCATGAATGGATTTCCACGTGAATCATCACTTGCTGTTGAAATCGGCGGAGCACGTACCAACTTTCGCATGCCTGATCTCGTTTCCATTGGCTTAGGTGGAGGAACGATTATACGCTTACAAGAAGATGGTTCCTTTACGATTGGTCCTGACAGCGTAGGATATCGCCTTTCAGAGAAAGGATTAGTGTTTGGCGGTGATACACTGACTACCACTGATGTTGTAGTAGCACTTGGAAAGGTGCAGTTGGGGGACCCTTCAAAAGTATCACATATTGAACGGTCATTGCTGGAGCGTATTTATAAGCGGATGGTGGAAATGGTTGAAGTGGCTATTGATAAAATGAAGACAAGCGCTGAGTCGGTACCGGTTATTTTGGTTGGCGGGGGCAGTATTCTGTTACCGGATAAAATGGCAGGTGCTTCGCAAGTAATCCGGCCTGAGCATTTCGGTGTAGCCAATGCCATTGGTGCAGCGATTGCCCAGATCAGCGGTCAGGTGGAGAGAGTGTTTTCTCTGGATGAACTGGGGCGAGATAAGACGCTTGAGCTGGCAAAAGAAATCGCCGTAAGTGAGGCGGTAGCTGCAGGAGCCAATCCAGACACAGTGGAGATTGTAGATATAGAGGATGTACCGCTTGCTTACCTGCCTGGCAATGCAACGCGGATTCGTGTGAAAGCCGCAGGTAAGTTGGATGCTACCTTGGAACAAGTAAATCATTAAGACAAAAAAGCGTCGATTGCTTATGCATCGGCGCTTTTTTGTTCTTGCTATTTCCTTTTTTCAGAAGGCTTCCATCTATGGCCGCACTTCATGCAGGTATTTATAACCTTTCTGCGGCCAATTAATCCTACAGCAAGACCGGTTGGAATGACTAGAGCTGCTAAGAAAATAGCGAATAATTTCATCGAACGTATAAACTCAGGCGACAATAAAAATGGAGTTGAATAAGAGCTGGCCAGAATAAGACTTAATCCTGCCAATGGAAGCACGAAAAAAATGAACACAAAAAGAAAGAAATACGTAAAACGATAGCCCCTAATCGTTCCGACAATTTTTGCTCCCTCACAGGCAGGACAGCGTAATGAACGAGCACCTGTGCGCTTTGCGGAAGGAAGCGGAGAATTTTTTGAGCGAGAAGGGGCTGCGACAGTATTTTTTTTCTGCGTGTTTTTTCTTGTAATAATTGGACGTATATCGTTATCGTTTCGTGTACTATCCCGTTTTGTCGTCATGTGAAAATTTCCCCTGTTTTCCCTGGTTAGTTCTCATCTTACCATTAGTGGAAAACAGCAAACAAGCATCTGTATTCAGGGATTTATTTCAAACTGGACAGGATTTCATAGGAATGAAGACGTGCCTTGTGATCATAAATCTGGGAATTGATAATAAGCTCATCAGCCTGTGTACTATCAAGGAATGTCCGTAGCTTCTCTGTAACGACTTTTGGACTGCCGACAATTGAGGTGCGTAGCTGCTGTTGGATGGTAGCTTTTTCAAAAGGATTCCAAAGATCATCCATATTTTCTACTGGCGGTTTTAGCGGGCTGGGACGATTCCGCACTAAATTCAGGAACTGTTGCTCCATTGAGGTAGCCAGCCGGCGGGCTTCTTCGTCTGTATCGGCTGCAATCACATTAACGCCAACCATTGCATACGGTTCATCAAGTACCTCGGAAGGCCGAAAATTGCTCCTGTATACTTCAAGTGCAGGCAATGTATTATCCGGAGAGAAATGGCTTGCAAAGGAAAAGGGCAGGCCGAGCTGACCGGCTAACTGGGCGCTAAAGCCGCTTGAGCCTAATAACCAGATTGGAATATGCAGTCCCTCACCAGGAATGGCCCGTACACGCATGCCAGCTGATAAAGATGGGTTCAGATAAGAACGCAGTTCATCTAATTGTTCGGGAAAATCCTGACCATCACTTCGGCTGTCGCGGCGCAATGCACGCATTGTCATCTGATCTGTACCTGGAGCGCGACCTAGGCCGAGATCAATTCGTCCGGGATATAGCGATTCTAATGTACCGAACTGCTCAGCAATAACAAGGGGGGCATGATTGGGCAGCATAATACCACCGGAGCCTACACGAATTTTTGACGTGCCGGCTGCCACATAACCGATAACTACAGAGGTTGCCGAGCTGGCGATACCAGGCATATTGTGATGTTCAGCTAACCAATAGCGGTTGAAACCCCATTTCTCGGCGTGCTGGGCAAGATCTAGTGTATTTTGAAAAGAGTCGGCCGGCGTCCCACCGCTCACGATTGGAGCAAGGTCGAGAATCGATAATGGAATATCATTAAATTGTTTTTTGCTTTGCTTTAAGAAATTTTCTTCGGACATGGTTTTATCCTCCTGCTTTATAACGATGCTCTGGCAAAATGTTTATACATTCCTGGAACAGCCCTCAGGATTACCGTTAATGTGTCGTGCTTTTGCAATGAAGCTGAAAGTATAAAAACGGCATTTTTGGCCGCATATTTATTATATCGATAATTATCGATATAGCAATAACAGAGAAGGTGTTTATTACTCAGCTTGTACAAGAAAAAGGACATAACGCTCGTGTCATTTTGGCACACGTTCGTTTTCTCCATGCTTGCAGGCTTATCCTGGGAGTATGTTACTCCTTTATATAATACGAAGAGTACAAGTGATCCGATAGATGTAGGCATGTACGTGGCAGGAGGCATGATATATTGGCTGCTGCTTTATTGTTTTTTAACAAGAAAAAGAGTGAACAGCGCAAAATAAAATATTCAATCAATAGGTGTGGTATTCAATTTTAAATTATGAAATTATCTTTGTATAGGAAAAGGTTGCATGGTACAATAAGTTTGCTGTTTAGTGACTGGCCATTTATTGGCGGAACAAATTGTGTGAAAATAACCCATCTGTCTGGTTTTATAATCAGACAGGCGGGTTATTTTTTTGTGAATGATTTCAAAGAAACGTAGCTATTCAATACGAACTAAGGAATGAAGAAGATAAAGGTAAGCTATACTTTGGCTTACAGCTGAATTGTCGAAAAATGTAATAGATTTCCAATGATTAGGACTGGAATAAAACTGGAAAAAGAGGTATATTCTTTATACGAGGAATGATGTTGATATTTTATTTATTAATCACACTAAATCATACAGCATAGCTTCTCTCTTGATATTCTTACAAGATTCAAAGTGTATGGGGGTGTGTTTTATGCAAAAACAATACGAAGTAATTACTTCTGAACAGATGATGAAGCTACTTAATACGTGGTATATACATATTCGAGAAGAAAATGACGAAATAATCCACAATATTAAAAGAGAAGTGGATGAAAAAATTAATAGAATGGAAGAGAATCAGACTCTTTTAGTTTATTATTCGCTTCTGGAGTTTCGCTATAAGTTATTAAACGAAAATACAATAGGCTCTGAAGCTTTTCCGGAAAAAGTAGAACCAGAAAAATTAGACGATTTTCTAGCTTACTATTACTACTTTTTCAAGGGAATGTATGAATATAGTTTAAAAAACTATTATGAGGCTATTTCCGCTTACGCTTTTGCCGAACAAAAACTTGAAACCATTCCAGATGAAATTGAGAAAGCGGAATTTCATTTTAAAGTTGCTTGGGCGTTCAGCTTTATTCCAGAGATACATATATCTTTGCAACATGTTCAAAAAGCTAAAGCGATTTTTGACAAATACCCAAATTATAAACATAGACAAGCTGATTGTGAAAATTTATTGGGTATTTGTAAAATACTTGGGAAAGATTTTGAAAGCGCAGAAATTCATCTCATCAGCGCTCTACATCTTGCGGAATCCCTTAAAAATAATGATAGATTACTGTATCGTATAACAAAAGACTTAGGATATTTATATGCTGCACAGAACTTATCAGAAAAAGCCATTCCATATTTGGAATCTGCCTATCATAAGCAAAAGCTTTATGGCTATAAAGCTGTTTTCCTTCTGGCAAGAGAGTACTTTAAAATTGGTAATAAACAGAAAGCAACAGAATTTATTGAAAAAGGTATAAGGATGTGTACTGAGATTGGAGAACAAGACTATATTCATCATCTGAATATTATTAATTCAATATACAATACTCACAATAAAAAGGTAATTCTAGATGGGATAGCGTATTTCCGGCAGAAAAAAAGCTGGGCGTTTGCTGAAGAGTATGCTAAAGAGTATGCCGGCTATCTGTATCAGCATGGGAAGTTTAGAGAAGCTTGTGAATACTATCAATTAGCTCTTGAAGCTAATAATAAATTACAAAGGGAGGATATTAAATGATTAAAAAATCAAAGTTGTTACTAGGTTTATTGGTGTTAGCTGCTGCCTTTGGAATTACCGAACCTTACTCAAAAGACACGACTAATTTTAAGGATAAAGCGCCAATAACCACATTTGCACACCATGGGGGATAATGCATTAAACATGTGATAGTGTGTAAAGGGATCCTTATTTAGATTTATGTGTGAAAAGAGGGAGGATGAATCCACCCTCTTTTTTGTTTTTAATAATAGAAAGTAAAATGGATAATCTGGACATTTTTTCATATAAAATATAAATTAGGAAGAAATAACGATGTAAAGCGGAAGGAGAGCAAAATGGCTATTATACAGATAAAATCTAGTAATCCAGATTTTTCGTTCATCATAAAAAAAAATCCTGCATCTGGAATGCAGTTGCGTTCGATTAGAAAAGGGATAGCATATGGATGGTATCATGGCACAGGTACATATAATATTTATTTTAAGGATGCGGACAACGATGTTTCCTATAAGCAGCATAAGGATGAAACCTTTGAATATTTGAATGTTTCCAGATATAACACGCCTTTACTCCCTTTAAATGCGATTGCGGAGTTTTTGTCCGCTACGTTTAAAAATAAAAATGAAAAAGATGAAGATGGATATGAGAATGTATTCTTCGTTAATATGATACATATTAACCATCCTCGCTATATTGATTTTTTTAATAAGCATTTTACGGATTTTCATGTTGAAATAAAGCAGCATACACATAAAAGCTATAAGCTGACGATTAAATCAAATAAAAGTATATATGAATTGATAAATTTCGCGAATGTTCTGTTTTTATTCTTGGCCATGCTTGGTAAGGAATATGTGGGTGTTAGTGATAGTTTAGTTGAGAAGTATCTTAAAAGCATGAGGATAATCGATGCTCCGTATTATATCAGGTATTTATTTGCAAGAAATGTTTTAATAAATAAGGAAATTTTTTATAAATTTAAGGAAGAACTTGAGCGGACGGACAAATATACGATTCGATTTGCTTTTGGTAATACAGCTATACAACGCAAGCAATTTATTGAAAAGATAATATGTTTTGACAAGTCGATATTAGATGTTGGTTGTGGGGAAGGTTTTTATGCTTTGCCCTTCTCGGAGAAAATAGAAGACAGCTTTTATTATGCAATTGATATAGACGAAAAACGGATTAAAGAAGTAGATATGAAGGCAAAAAAGCGAAATATCGAAAACTTGATTACGTTTCCGTCTATTCAGGCGTGCCTGGAGTCATACAATGGAGAAGCAGTCGATGTAATTTTAACGGAAGTAATTGAGCACATGGATGTATTAGAGGCAGAACTGCTGGTGAAATCTATTTATGAGAATGTTAATTTTGATAAATTTATTATTACTACTCCAAACTACAATTTTAATGAATATTATGCATTGGATGCATTCAGGCATAGTGACCATAAATGGGAAATGAATAAAAATGAATTCGAAACATGGATTCATAACATATTCAAGGAAACAAATTACACGCTCCAATTCTTAAATATAGGAGATAGTGTGGATGATGTGTATACAACGCAAGGAGTTTTAATTACAAAATAAAGGAGCATGCAGGAGTGGAAATTAGGACAAAGGTTCATACGATATTTATGATGGTCGGAGCGACAGAATCAGGGAAAACAACGTTTGCAAAGAATGTTTTGATTCCACAATTAAAATTTGAGGATGCAAGTAAAAACTTCAAATCAAACGTGCAATATATTTCATCAGATGAGATTAGACAAGAAATATTAGGTCATAATTATCATAAACATAGCCAAATTATGCTAGAAAGCAGTCAACAAGCCTTTCATATGCTGTTTGAGAAGATAAAGGCAGTCACATCATTTCCGATTCAAGCAGAATTTGTCATTGTTGATACGATTGGGCTGGCAGAAGAGTTTAGGGAAGAGGTTCAAAAAATCGCAAAAGAAAATGGATATCATCTAGAAATCGTTTTATTCGACTACAAAAATACGAAAGAATATTACTCATCTGATTGTTCACGAAAAATCATCGCTCATCATGTCAGCCGATTAAAAAAGGAAGTGATGAGCAAAATTCATCGTGCAAAATACAATCAAATTCATAGGATCAGGGCGAGGGATTTTTATAACGCTGAATCAGGTAAAGCAAATACAGCATATACAGTCGTTGTTGAAGATGCAGAAGAATATATGTCCCATATTCTTCCGGCAGAAGGCAGGTATATTATTGTCGGAGATGTGCATGAAAGAGTGGAAGAGCTAAAAGAATTGCTTGCCAAATATGGTTTTGTTTTTCAAGACAATAAAATCGTGCATACGAAGAAAATAGAAAACTATAAAATTGTGCTTGTCGGAGACTTTATTGATAAAGGAAAAAATACAGAGGGAATCATTGAGTTTATTAGTCATAACCTGGAGTGGTTTTATATCGTAAAAGGAAACCATGAAAATTTTGTATATAAATATTTAAAAGGGGAGCTATCAGCTTCTAAGATGAATAATGAGCTAATAGACAAATATTTCGATTCGATTAAAGTGCTGCAACATAATGATAAACAAAAGGAGCAATTTTTTCACTTAGTCGACATATCCAAAGAGTTCTATAGGTTTATTGGCCTTTCTACACCGTCATTCTATATTACCCATGCCCCTTGTAAAAATAAATATGTAGGTAAATTAAGTAATGTTGCTTTGAGAAAACAACGGAAATTTTCAGTTGATAAAGATAAAAGCCTGGAAGAGCAGTTATCTTTTATTAAAAATGAGGCAGTAACAAATCATCCATATCATGTGTTTGGTCATATTGCAACAAATGATAGTACAAGAGTTAAAAATAAAATAGGGATTGATACAGGTTGTGTGTATGGAAATGCGCTGACCTCTGTTGTGCTGGACACAGGAAGACCGTTATTTAAAAAACAAAAATCCAAAGGTGTGGCAATTACAGAACAGTTGCCTTCTTTGTTTAAAACAAAAGAGAAGGTTTCTCTTGACAATCTGGATGATAATGATAAAAAACGCTTGTATTATGTGTTAAAAAATAAGATTAATTTTATTTCCGGGACGATGCCTCCTGCTGATAAGGATGAGGAAAATCATGAACTGGAATCTTTAAAAAATGGGTTATTGTATTTTAAAAATAAAGGCATTGATAAAGTTGTACTCCAACCAAAATACATGGGCTCAAGATGTACGATTTATGTAAATCAGAATATAGAGAAATGTTTTTCTGTTAGCCGAAATGGCTATAAAGCTACTCATGAAGCGTTAACACATGTTTACGAACGATTGCTGAACCAATTCGGTTCTTATATGCAAGATAATGAAATTGAAACATTGATTTTGGATGGAGAGTTGTTGCCCTGGAGCGTTTTAGGGAAGGGACTGATTGAAAGGCAATTCAATGTCATCGATAAAGCGATTGAATCAGAATTGCATTTCTTAAAAGAATATGGATTTGAAGAGCAGCTTCAGCATTTAATAACAGCATATCAATCGAGTGGCTTTGATGAAGATCAGAATAAAATGTCCAAAAAAGAGCTTAGTAAAAAGTATGGTGACGCCATCTATCAGAACTTTAAACATGTACAAGAAGTGATGAGATCATATATGCCTCTTGAGGAGCATATCCATGCGTACGATCATTATAAAGAACAGCTTCTGCTATATGGCCAAGAAGGAGAGATTGAGTATAAACCGTTCGATATTTTGAAAATCGTTAAGAAGGACGGGGAAGAAGAGTTTCCTTCATTCCGTACTTCGGATATGTTCAAGTTCCTCTCTACCGATGAATATGCTGTTATTGATTTTACCGAGAACAATTGGCTTGAGATGGCAGGGGAATTTTACAAACACACGACTACAGTAAAAAGAATGGAAGGGATCGTCATTAAGCCGGATATCATAAAGGATGGCATAACGCCATATATGAAAGTAAGAAACCCGGATTATTTAACGATTATATATGGATACGACTATCGTTTCCCGCGGAAATACAGCAAGCTAATTAAACAAAAGAATATTGGGAAGAAAGTGAAGGCAGCCATTTCCGAATATAAATTAGGGAAAGAGATGCTGACACATAAGCTGGACAGTATTAACGAAAACAACAAAGAATACCAACAGCTAGTAGCAAATATGCTTTTTGAAACAAGCAAAGAAAAAGAAATTGACCCAAGGCTGTAAAGATAGTCATAAAAAGTCGCTCGCTTGAGCGGCTTTTTACTTGTTTTTTTGTATATCTTTGCCACACCATTTTTTCTTCATAGGCATATACCAATGAATATGTAAGTTCATTCGTAGGTTGGATGGGGAGGGAAAAGGTGAGTATCGAAATAACGGTAATGGGGCTGCTGGTTGGTTTTTTAGTTGGGCTGACAGGTGTAGGAGGCGCTGCGCTTTTAACTCCTATTTTAATCATCATAGGGGTTCAACCTTCTATTGCTGTAGGGACGGATTTAGTTTACAACTCTGTTACAAAAATGTTTGGTGTTATCCAGCATTGGAAGCAAAAAACAGTAAATTTTACATTAGTAAAATATTTGGCTTTCGGCAGCATCCCGAGTGCGGTTATTGCTGTATATGCCCTGCATTTCTTTGCCGATGTTTATTATAATCAGGAAGAATTCATCAAAAGTGCGCTCGGATATGTTTTAATCCTTGTTTCTATTGCTACTGTCATTCGTGTGTTTTTTGATAAGAGGCTGCGGCCGAATCGCTGGCAATTGGCATCGCTCGAAGAAAAAAAAGGCTTGACCATTTGTATCGGTATTGTTTTCGGTTTTATTGTAGGGCTTACCTCTATTGGCTCGGGTTCTTTATTTGCTGTTGCCATGCTATATCTGTATCGCATGCAGGCATCGGAGATAGTAGGGACGGATATTGCTCATGCTTTTCTTCTTGTAACAGTTGCAGGTGCGCTCCATGCTGGCGCTGGAAGTGTCGATTATTTATTGGTGGGTAATCTTCTTCTGGGCTCAATTCCGGGGGTTATGTTCGGTAGCACCTTATCGGCCAAAGTTCCGGCACGGCCCCTGCGTACGGTTATCGCTACAATTGTCCTCATAAGCGGTTTGAAGCTTATATAAGAAGTACTCTAAATCTTTTCTTCTTCCCGTAAGTCCATTTTCCTTTTTATACATAACAAAAAAGAAAAGCGCTCCGGGAAAAAGGGGAGATTTGAAATTATTCTTTTGTTTCAGGATGCACCACGGGAGCGGTGAGCACTTTAACCGGTGTGGACCGATTGGATACAAGCGCCCGTTACGGAACCCTAGGCATAACCACAATATAATACAAAAGCAAAAGACGGCATTCCGCCGCAAGAAATCATGATTTTAACAACGGGAGGTAAGCGATGTCGCACTGTAGCAATTTATCATTTCATCAACTTACAGATGATGCGTACCAGGAGATGAATAAAGAGCTATCTTATAAAGACACAATCGATGTTGTGAAGTGGGCGTATCATACTTTTGCGGATGAGCTTGTATATGCTTGTAGCTTTGGTGCAGAAGGAATTGTACTCATTGATATGATTAGTAAAATTCGTCCGAATGCACATATCGTTTTTCTTGATACGAATGTACATTTTAAAGAGACGTATGAATTAGTTGAAAAAGTTCAACAGGCTTATCCATCATTACGAATTGAGATTATTCAGCCTGCTCTTACGCTTGCGCAGCAGGCTGAACAGCATGGAGGCGTTTTGTGGAGGACAGAACCAAATACGTGTTGCAGTATTCGCAAATTGCAGCCGCTTGCGAAAGTGTTAGCCAATAAGAAAGCCTGGTTGTCCGGACTGCGGAGGGAGCAATCATCTGCGCGTGCACATGTTCAGTTCATAAATAAAGATCAAAAATTTGCTTCCATTAAAATATGTCCCCTCATTCACTGGACGTGGGATGATGTATGGAATTACATTAATCTGTATCAGCTACCGTATAATGAACTCCATGACAAAGGCTATCCGAGTATTGGCTGTGAGCACTGTACTTTGCCGGTGGAAGTCGGCGAGAATTTTCGCGCCGGACGCTGGGCAGGTTTTGAAAAGACAGAATGCGGCCTTCATCAATAAAGCAAAACAGGAAAGGAAGCGGATGAAAGGTGAATCAACCACATGGTGGAACGCTGATCAATCGTGTGAATCTCCAATATGATTATTCTTCTATTCTTATGGAAATTGAGATTGATCGTTTTGCCTTATCTGATCTTGAGTTAATCGCGATAGGTGCGTATAGCCCCATTATTGGTTTTCTTGGGGAAAATGACTACTATGCTGTTATAAATCGGATGAGATTGACAGATGGACATATATGGTCAATTCCTATTACTCTCCCCGTTACAGAGTATGTAGCTGATTCTCTTAAAATAGGCGATAAGATAAAGCTTGTATATAAAGGAAAGGTATACGGGATTTTGGAGCTGCAAGAGAAGTATTTTTCCGATAAGAGGCTTGAGGCTGAACAAGTATATGGAACAACAGACGATAGGCACCCTGGCGTGAAAAAGCTGCTGGAAAGGCCTGATATGTACCTTGCTGGTCCTATTACACTTGTGCGACGTCCGGAAAAGGATGAGTTTGATGAATTTTATCTTGATCCCGCACACACAAGAGCTGTCTTTGCCAAGCAAGGCTGGAGAACGATTGTCGGATTTCAAACGCGAAACCCTGTTCATCGTGCGCATGAACATATTCAAAAATCAGCCCTGGAAATTGTAGACGGTCTTTTTTTAAATCCGCTTGTCGGTGAAACGAAGGAAGATGATATTCCCGCGCATATTCGCATGGAAAGCTATCAAGTACTTCTGAGGGAATATTATCCGGCGGAACGCGTGCTTCTCACGGTTTTTCCGGCTGCAATGCGGTACGCGGGTCCAAGGGAAGCTGTTTTTCATGCGCTTGTACGTAAAAACTATGGATGTACTCATTTTATTGTAGGGCGTGATCATGCAGGAGTCGGTAATTATTATGGTACGTACGATGCACAATTGATTTTCCGCAACTTTACTGCAGAAGAGCTTGGAATTACTCCGCTCTTTTTTGAGCACAGCTTTTACTGTAAGAAATGCGGTAATATGGCATCAACCAAAACGTGTCCTCATTCCCCAGAGGAGCATCTTATTCTTTCCGGAACAAAAGTAAGAGAGATGCTTAGGGATGGAGAAGCACCACCATTGGAGTTCAGCCGCCCGGAAGTGGCGGAAGTGCTTATCCGCGGCATGGCAATGGCGGCGGATAAACAGTGAGGAAGCGCTCAATGTGCGTAGCCAGTTTGGCTGCGCACGTATTTTACTTTATGGATGAAAGATTAAAGTTTGGTCAAGCTATATATTGAGAAGCACATAAGATAATAAGTTAAAAACGGAAGGAGGCTTCCCGGTGCTGTTTTTTAAACCGGAATTTCAAAATCAGCAAGGGGAAATTTTAAATGTAGTAGATGCAAGCGGTAAAGCGGCAGGCTATATTGCTTATTTATATAAAGAAGATAAAGAGCTTTATGTGATGGGGCAATTGAATGAAGAAGGGGAGAAGCAGAACTTTATCGATATTGTGACGCACTTTATTGATGGGTTAAAGAAAGCGATTCTTGGGGAGGGCGAAACGGAACCGAACATATACATTCATTTGGGCGGCCAGTTAATTGAGTTGCATAAAAAGGACAATAATGAGGAATAACGGATGAAAAACAGAACGTGTATAGGCTACTGTGCATAGGATGATTTGCAGAAAACATTCGTCGATAAGGAGGAAGCGTGGCTGTGAACCATCCGGATGTTGCTTATCATCCACGACTTGTAGATCCTGCGGGAGAAAGAGTGGATCAGTCAAAAGATTTTGGCCTAACAATGATAATTGATAAAGGGATCGGCCTGGCTTCATTTGAAGAGTTTTTACAGCTTGCCGGTCAATATGTTAATTACATTAAACTTGGCTTCGGCACTACAATATTATATCCGCCTGAAATTTTGCGAAAGAAGCTTTTTTTAGCTCAAGAGTCTGGAGTGGCATTGTATCCGGGAGGCACATTATTTGAAATTGCATATTATCAGGGTGTTCTGAAAAACTATTTAGATTCAATAGAGAAGCTAGGCTTTAGCTACATGGAGATTTCTGATGGAACAATCGATTTGCCGACCAGCGAGCGACACAATATGATACGGGAAATAACAGCAAGAGGCTTTACTGTAATTACGGAATGCGGCAAAAAAGCAGGCGGCAGTCATCTTAGTGTAGAAGACTTGCAAAAAACGCTTTATTCTGATTTGGAACATGGCGCTTCCTACGTCATCGTAGAGGGCAGGGAATCGGGCACCAATGTGGGCATATATGATAAGAAAGGCCGCATTGATACAGAATTTTTGCTTGCCGTTGAACAAGCGATTCCAGCAGATGTTAGAAAACGTCTTATATGGGAAGCACCGCAAAAAAATCAGCAAATCGAGCTGCTCTATTTTTGGGGACGAAATGTAAATATGGGAAATATTCAATTTGAGGATGCTTATAATCTTGAGTGCCTGCGCAGGGGCCTGCGATTTGATACATTTATTCTCGGACGTGAAAGCTCTGC
Organism: Aneurinibacillus aneurinilyticus ATCC 12856; assembly: GCF_000466385.1. Lineage (GTDB taxonomy): Bacteria > Bacillota > Bacilli > Aneurinibacillales > Aneurinibacillaceae > Aneurinibacillus > Aneurinibacillus aneurinilyticus. The sequence goes on along the minus strand of NZ_KE952649.1, from coordinate 6,226 downwards.
GATACAGGCGGATTGTCTTACTGATTATAAAAATACAGGACATATTATTTTATAAAGCAGGAACCGCCTTGTTTGGCGGTTCTTTCTCATTCGTCCATGGACAGCGGGGATGACCCGACCCCCTTTTGGGGCATGATGTGGCGGTTATTCACCCTGGATAGTACTGGATATATGGGAGCGGTATCAAAAATGACGATATAGGAAAGGGTAAATAGAGGACAGGAATAAAGGAGCGAAAACGGGAGGAAGAAAGATGGAAGCAAAACAAGGAACATCGGCTATGATCGCAATTGCTTTTATTCCGATCGTAATGGTATTGGGAAATTCAATGTTGGTACCCGTGCTTCCTACAATGAAGGCAAAGTTGGGTTTAACTCAATTCCAGACAAGCCTTACAATTACGTTATTCTCGCTTGCGGCAGGTATTATTATTCCGCTGGTTGGGTACCTGTCAGATCGTTTTGGCCGCAAGTGGATTATTGTTCCGTCGTTAATTATATACGGGATTGGCGGAATTATTTCAGGGCTGGCAGCCTGGCTGCTGGAAAATTCCTATATAAGCATTTTGGTTGGAAGAATTATCCAAGGTATTGGGGCAGCGGGTACGGCCCCGATTGCTATGGCGCTCATTGGAGATTTATATTCAGGAGCCGAGGAGAGCAAGGCATTGGGAATTATCGAATCATCGAATGGTATGGGGAAAATCTTGTCACCGATTATCGGTTCAGCCATTGCCCTTATAACATGGTATGCGGTCTTTTTTACATTCCCCATTCTTTGTTTCGCTGTTGCCGTTTATGTATGGTTTGGGGTCAAAGAGAAGAAAAAAGCAGAAGGGCAATCGCTTTCCCAGTATCTTGGAGCGTTGGGACAAATTTTTAAAGATAAAGGAAGATGGCTAATTCCTTCTTTCTTTGTAGGGGCTACCGGATTATTTATTCTTTTTGGTGTTTTATTTTACTTATCCGACTTGCTGGAGGATACATACAAAATTGCTGGAATGATTAAAGGTGTTATCCTTGCCATTCCCTTGTTTGGAATGGTTGTTACCGCCTACATTACCGGGGCAAAAATTAAACAAAATAAGCCGCTGATTCGCAGGGTTATGGTAACAGGATTGGCTATTCTGACTGCCTCTATGGTTTCAGTTGCTTTCTTTAAGCAAATTTACCTTATCATCGGATTATTAACAGCAGGAAGCATCGGAACCGGGTTATTATTGCCTTGTTTAAATATACTCATTACAGGTGCCGTAGAGAAAGCGGAAAGAGGAATGATTACCTCTTTGTATGGAAGTGTCCGTTTTCTTGGTGTTGCTTTCGGCCCGCCTATCTTTAGCTGGTTGATGAAAATTTCACATAAGACAGTGTTTTTCAGTATGGCAGGATTAAGCTTTGTTATTTTAATTTCGACTTTTTTCTTTATTAAGCCTGGCACTAAAAATGGAGATGAGACAAATAAAGAATATGAGTCGGGAACGCTCTTTAGAAAAAATGAAAAAGCTCCCACATAATGTGCAATTTAGTTGAAAAATCGTAAAACAAAATAAATGAATTTTAGTAAGATAGTGGTAATAGCGGCCGCCATGAGCGGGCCAACCGGTATCCCTCGAAAAAATACGATCCCAATAATGGAGCCGACGATAAGGCCGACGATGAGATGCGGTTCCGCTCGTAGCATCTCTAATCCTTTTCCATTCAAATAAGTAGCGAGCGCTCCTCCTGTTAGAGCGACAACTCCTACGAGCGTAGTAAAAAGCGGAATGAGATCCTTAACCGTAATTTTTTCACTGGCAAAGGGCACTAATACGGCTATTGTTAGGAAGAGAAGTCCCATCTCCATTCCGCGGCGTTCTACCGCTGGAAAAAAACGTTCAAGGGAAGCAAGTTTTAGTACGAGCAGCATACTGGCCGCCGTGGCAAGAATGGGTGAGCGACCAATTAATCCGATAATAATTAGTATAACAAGTACGGTTTCACCTGGAGATATTTGCATTCGCATCAAACCCCTGTCCTTTTCTTCATCTTACTTTTATGAGAAAGAGGACAGAAGTATTCTTTTTTCATGAATAAACGGGACGGCTTGTAAAAAATCAACCTGGCTACAGAAAAAAATGTCCTCTGTATGTTGATGCTCAACTAAACGTTTTCCTGTAGTGGACGCAAGAAGACACTGGACAAGCTGAGGGAAATGGTGGAGATAACAGGCTTCTAATTTTTCAGACAAATTACATGCATGTACGAAAGGGAAAGAATTTTTAGCTACATGAACCATCAATCCGGCAGCAAGACCATCCTCTAATGCAAATTCTCCGCGCGTACCCGCACAGCACAGCGTAATATCGTGATGTAAGGAAAGAGCTTTCCTTATGCATGCAGTAGAATTGAGAAAACATCCAATGAATATGTTCTCTGCTTTGTCTATCTTTTGGAGAGCCCTTGTACCGTTTGTCGTTATGAGAACAAGGTGTTTTCCACTATGCTTTGCCTTATAGAGGGCGGTTGGTGAATTGTTGTAATCAAAGTCGGCAATGTTTTCACAATACTGCTCTCCAGCCAAAATGGTAGCAGGAGATCGCAAGTCATACGCTTGTCCGATGGATGCAACTGGAATGACGGAGACAAAACCGGAGTGTAAAGCGGTTACGATTGTACTCGACGCCCTGAGCACATCAATCATAATCACAGTTCGGCCTACTGTGTGCTCAGGGCGAATTTCCTCAACAGTTTGTATGGTTTTGATCTGCACGATAGCGCCTCCTATTTTATCATTATTAAAAAAGAAGTCTCTTCCTTCAACGGAACGAACGAATGTAGGTGGAAAACAGCCGATTGCACTGTGTGCTTCATTGCGAATAAGCACAAGTATCTGTGTAATTAAAACACCAACCCGGGAAAAGGAGGGGCGTGATGATAACGATATTATCATTTGGAAAATAAACCTGTTATAAGGATATTCCGCACAAAGAAAAACATGTTGGCAGAAACAAAGTGTTCGTAGGGGCGAGTATGCTAAATGCAATACCGCTAGCTGCCATTGTATATATTGTGGCTTACATGACATTTATCATGTTTTGTACATGACGCGTATTACTTTAAAGGTCAACATGATTCCTTCATAATTTGATTTAACAAATGAAGAAGGGACGCAAATAAAAATGACCAAACAAAATAATTTGAGGAAGCATATTGCTCCCTATGAAAAACCGAATATAAAGAGCAGTGCGTGGCAGCTTATCAATACCCTTGTACCTTTTTTTATGTTATGGTTTCTTGCTTATGAAAGTTTATCCATTTCATACATTCTTGCTTTTGGACTCAGTACGATTGCTGCTGGATTTTTAGTGCGGATTTTCATCATTTTTCATGATTGTTGTCATCAATCATTCTTTAAAAATCAGCTCGCTAATAAAATTATAGGAACCATTACAGGGATTTTAACTTTGTGTCCTTATGAGCAATGGCGACGCAGTCACTCCATTCATCACGCAACGAGCAGTAATTTAAATAAGCGTGGTACGGGGGATGTATGGGTGCTGACAGTGGAGGAATATGTATCAGCGCCTCTTTGGCTTCGATTCGCATATCGGATGTATCGAAACCCGTTTGTTATGTTTGGTTTGGGTCCAATCTATATTTTTCTAATTTCTTATCGGTTCAATGTAAAAGGTGCCAGACTTAACGAGCGTGTTAACACTTATATTACTAACCTTTCAATCGTTGGTTTGGCCGGTTTGCTTTGCTGGACAATCGGATGGAAGTCGTTCCTGATGATCCAAGGCCCGATCTTTTTTGTTTCAGGCTCTCTTGGTATTTGGCTTTTTTATGTCCAGCATCAGTTTGAGAATTCTTATTTTGAAAAAGAGGAAGAGTGGGACTACGTAAAAGCTGCTCTGGAAGGAAGTTCGTTCTATAAGCTTCCAAAATTACTCCAATGGATAACAGGAAATATCGGTTTTCATCATGTACATCATTTGAGTCCAAGGGTACCTAACTATTACCTTGAAGAAGTTCATAACAGTCATCTATCCTTACAGAACGTACAAACGATTACAATAGCCTCAAGCTTGCGTTCACTTCGATTTCGTCTATGGGACGAACAAAACAAAAAGTTTGTAGGATTTAAGGAGATCAAGGATTTCACTGTAGAGCATCAAAAAAACAATGTCTCCGTTCATGTGAAGTCGGAGTTATAGATGTATATTTGAGACTATAGAGGCTTTTTCTATGGTAAGATAGTATTAATACTACAAAAGAGGTTTCAATAATGCCCAAAAGGTATATTAAATCCCTGAAAAACACAGGGATTTCTCCTTATATATGGAGCGTTTTTAGCATTTTACCGTTTTATTTTATATTCGAATCTTCCTCCAATAACGAAATTATTGTTGGCATTTTGCTGACTATTGCATTCTTTATTGCATATCGTTTCGCTTTTATTTCAAAAGGATGGTCTGTTTATTTATGGACATGTATTCTAATCGGTATATCTATAACGATGACCATCCTTTTTCACTATGTTTATTTTGCCTTTTACATTGCCTACTTTAACGGTAATATAAAAGACCGGTTCGCTTTTATTACGTTATATATTGTTCATTTAGTCAGCACAACCGTCTCAATAAATTATAATGTGGTTCTACAAGAACAGCTATTTTTAAAGCAAATCCCTTTTATTATCATCATTTGGATTAGTGTCATTCTTCTGCCGTTCAACATTTATAACAGAAAAAAGCAAGGACAGCTTGAAGAACAGCTCCAAGATGCTAACAAAAGAATTTCCGAGCTGGTGAAACATGAGGAACGTCAGCGAATTGCCCGCGATTTGCATGATACGTTAGGACAAAAACTTTCGCTTATTGGACTGAAAAGCGATTTGGCGAGGAGATTAATTTACAAAGACCCTGAGCAGGCGCGAGCTGAATTGAAAGATGTTCAACAAACTGCAAGAACGGCATTGAATGAAGTAAGAAAAATGGTATCACAAATGCGTGGCATTAAATTAAAAGAAGAAATCATCCACGTTAAACAAATACTTGAAGCTGCTCAAATACATCTTGTTGTCGAACAAGACGGGCCATTAACAAATGTGTCCTTGTTTATTGAGAATATTCTCAGCATGTGTATAAAAGAAGCAGTGAACAATGTCGTCAAGCACAGTAACGCTTCTTCCTGTCATATCACCATCAAGCAATTATGGAACGAAATCGTCATTACTGTACAGGACAATGGAGTTGGCATCGTAACAGATGATGCCTTTACGAAAGGGCATGGACTTCAGGGGATGAAAGAACGTCTGGAGTTTGTTAACGGGAGACTGGAAATTATTACGCAGGAAGGAACAACAATTATCATAAAAGTGCCGAATGTCATAAAGCAGCCGGATAAGGAGGAGCTTACATGATTCGAATTGTCATTGCTGAAGATCAACGAATGATGTTAGGAGCGCTAGGTTCGCTACTTAATTTGGAAGACGATATGGAAGTGGTTGGGAAGGCATGTAATGGAGAAAAGGCCATTTCTCTTGTGCATCAATATCAACCGGATGTTTGCATCATGGACATTGAAATGCCCGTAAAGAGCGGGCTTGATGCAGCGGAAGAGCTAAAAGGGCTAGGCTGCAAAGTTATTATTTTAACAACGTTCGCACGTTCCGGCTATTTTCAACGGGCTTTAAAAGCAGGGGTAAGCGGCTACTTATTGAAGGACAGTCCCAGCGAGGAATTGGCAAGCTCGATCCGCAGTGTCATGGCAGGCAGGCGAATTTATGCACCGGAATTAATGGACGATGTTTACGGCGAAGAAAACCCTCTTACCGAGCGGGAGAAGGAAGTGCTATCCCTTATAGCTGATGGAAAAAACACGAAGGAAATTGCTGATCAGCTCTTTATCAAAACCGGGACGGTCCGAAACTATATTTCGGCGATATTGGATAAGCTTGAAGTACAGAACCGGATAGAAGCAATTACACGATTTAAAGAAAAAGGCTGGTTTAAATAAGGCGCGCCTGCCTATATACAGAAAAAACGATTCAAATTATAGCCTGCTCGGAATAAAATTCTGGACAGGTTTTTTATTTACCAACTTAGAGTGAAATATTGTATATTATTGGTATATGGACTTTTCAAAGGAGAATGAGAAGTAATGGAACGCCACTTCTATGACAAATGAAGAAAGGTTATTAGTCATAGACAATTTTTCAAGGGTGTTGATTATCCAGTATGATC
>NZ_KE952648.1 GCF_000466385.1 Aneurinibacillus aneurinilyticus ATCC 12856 | reverse complement strand
GATAAGAGGATGTTGGCAAGTGGCTTTTTTTATGTCCGAAAAGGCTACACAAAATTAATTGCCAAACACTACATTTTTAGATTGCCACAAACATGTATGAATACCGGATTTGATCAATAAATTCTCGAAGTGTAAAATGATATCTAAATTAAGTTCTCTAGATTCATGTTCTAGTGACTATTACATCATCAACATTCTCCATATCGCAAATAATACAGAAAAATCAAGGATTGCGACCATTTGGCTGCAATCCTTGATTACTTAATTGGCATGATTTGCTAACATTTTGCTAACCATCTATTTAATCTTTAATACATAAGCCTATATTCTTACTATATCTTATATTTTATTGACACTTTTGGCATAAAGTGCAATAGTTAAAATATAGTTATCGTTTATTTCTTTTAGTAAACATCTATAAATGAATCTTTAACATCAATGAACGAGTCGCGGTTATCTATAAATGACTCTAGAGAAAGTTGAGTTGGCTCATTCACAATTACCGGAATATCCTCAAGTTCTTCTATTACGGAACGTGCTATAGCCTCTGCAAGTAAGCATGGTACAGCATTACCGATTTGTTTATATATAGATGACTTACTACCTAGGAAAATATAATTTTCAGGAAATGATTGGAGCAATGCAGCTTCTTTAATAGTTAGTCTTCTTAATCTAGAAGGTGCTTCACAATAAGTTGGTTCTATACGCTTATCAAGTAATGCTTTATGATATTCAACTATCCAATCATCTTCTGCATAATTATATAATAAGGCCTCATCTATTATGGGGGTTTTATTCCCTCCCATTGATGCAGGAAGAGTATTTGACAAATCATCTAGTTTTAATGGTCTTCCCATCCCATTAAAAATCATGCCTGCATACGGTGACTTTCTCATTACTGGTTTTGTTGCTAATGTAATTTTTGCTGTACAAGTCTGAGGATTATTATCTGTACCTGCTGGTCCTAAATGCATAATTGTTTCCCGAACTGATTTTGCTTTTTGCTTTTTTTGTTCAATTCTAGATTGAAAAGCTTGAGGGTCTAACACTTTATTTAAAAAACCTACAAAGAAAACCCGTTCACGTTTTTGTGGGACACCGTAGTGCGATGAATTTAATACATAAGGGTAGCAACTATATCCCATATCATTAGATAGTTTTATAATTCTTTCCCTTATATTTTTCCATTTTTCGAGTGTTGCCAGCGCTTTAACATTCTCCATTACAAAAGCTCTGGGACGCACGAGTTTTACTACATCTAAAAATGACCATACTAAAGTACTTCGTTCATCATCAGGATTCATCTTTCCAGCTACGGAAAATCCTTGGCAAGGAGGACCTCCAAAAATAATATCTATATTTTTAAACTCTTTTAATTCACTATATACATCTCGGATATCACCTAGTTTAAATTTTGTTTCTGGATTATTAGCTTGGTAAGTAGCAGATGCATATTTATCTATCTCATTAGCACATAGAACCTTTACACCTGCATTCTTAAATCCTACATCCATGCCACCAGCACCTGAAAATAGGGATATACCAGTATAAATTTTTTTCATAGCTTAACCTCTTTACACAGTAATTTATATAGTTTTAATTTATGGTTATTCATAATAATATAACTCTCCTATCATATCACAAAAATACATGAATAAAGGCGGTCTATAGTATGGAACAAGTTACCATTAACCACGAAAAAGCCAAGCTAGTATTAGAGCAGGCTTTTAAAACTGCTAATTCTGGGGATTATACTCCTAGCTCTAAATTTGCTGATGCTATCCATACTGTTTTATTTAATACACACTTAACTTTTAAATATATTTTGGTTAACGCATTATTAGCTAAAGCTTCTTTTCCACAAATAAATCCTATATGTTTACAGAAAAAATCTACACTTAGCGGTGCTTATGATGCTAGGTCCCTTTGTCATAAAGTATTAGTTCCTTTTGAACGGAACAACCTAAATGGAGCATTAGGAAATTCAAATGAGCCTTTTTTAAATAAGCCTGCACGTTTTACTGAATTAAGCCCAAAAAATGCAGTACGCAAAGGTAGAGATAGTATGTTACTAAATCTTCTTTGTGATTTTTTACCTCAGATTAATTCACAAAATGAAGCTTTTCATTCTTTAACAGACGCATTATTTTATGCATTACAATTGGCTAAAAATAAACAACAAAAATTTAATTTTACATCAATAAAAACACCTACTTATACCGACATAGAAATTTTTATTAAAGAACTCTTGGAAGAATCTTATGGTGGAGAATGTCTAGCTTTAGCCATAGGCACTTTATTAAAACTTAAATCCGAAACGATAATTGGTGAAAATAGAGTCGAAGTACATGTTGTTAACCAGTCAGGTGCTTCTTCTAAAGAAGTAAACGATATCGATGTATACCATGAAGATGAAATTTTATATACAATTGAAGCCAAAGATAAACATTACTCACAACAAGATGTAGAACATGCAGTGAGAAAGACAGCCGAAGCTGGATGCGATAGACTAACTTTTATAACAGGACCACGTGCTAAATTTGATGGTTCTCACACACCGTTAGTTTTAAGCGCCTCCAAATTAGGAGTTTATCTTACATTTACAAGTTACGAAGCTTTCACAAAAAACATCTTATCTTTAATTTTACCGAAAACAGCTAATGATTTCTTCAAACTATTGATGCATACATGCGATGAAGCAAGAGTAAAAGAAGAAACGCTCAATCACGTAATCAAAACAGCACGTAACCATCAGTTAATCGAATAACATAAGCAAAATGTAAAAACTCTAGCTAACACAAGCTAGAGTTTTTCAGATTCTCACCTTGGCAAAAATATTATTTATCATTTTTGCTGTCTCGTGTTTCATTTCCATGTCTATATGAGCATAAATATTAGCCGTAGTACTCAAGTCGGAGTGTCCAAGCCAAACCTGAATATCCTTCAAACTAACTCCATGTTTTAAAAGATAGCTTGCTATACTGTGTCGTAAATCATGAAAACGAATATGAGGCATATTATTCTTCTTAAGTATTTCTTTAAACTTCCGACTTAAATATTCAACTTTTAACGGGCTACCGTCATCTAAACAACATACATATCCTAAATCGTTGTAGTTACTTCCATAAAATAGTTTTTTATGTTTTTGTTTTAAAATTACCTCTTTCAAATAGCTTCTAATATTACTCATTAAAGGCAAGATTCTAAAACTACTTTCACTTTTAGGTCCTTTAGTAACTATATTTCTCCCATACTTTACTCTTGTTTCTTTAATAATAATTGTGCCTTGATTAAAATCGATTGCATCCCACTTTAGTCCAAGAATTTCTCCTCGTCTTAAACCATAATGAGCAGCAATATAAACGGCTGATTCAATATTGGTTCCCAAGCATATATCGAATAGTTTTTGGAGCTGTTCAACAGTATAATAATTAGTTCGATACGCTTCCTTTTTCGGTAAAACAACCTTATCAGCAGGATTAATAGAAATTAAGTTCATTCTTACTGCATGATCTAAAGCCTTTTTTATATTCGCATGATGTTTTCTTAATGTATTTGATGATAATCCTTTTTCGTTTTTATTTCCTCGATATTTTTCATCGTAGTATTTTTGTAAATGGACTGGCTGCAAATCCTGTAACAAAATATCATGCAATTGACTCCTAAAATAGGGAATTATATGTTTTGTAATGACTAATTCGTAACTTTCCCAGGTCGTTTCTTCTACACTGTTAACTATAACGTGATTTAACCAATCCATTAACAATTGGGTAAACGTTATTTTTTCTGAAAGTATTAATTGATGTTTATCTACTTTTGTCAGGATGTCACGTAATACTTTCTCAGCATCTGACTTTCGTTCACATTTAGTATTAATCCATTTTTGTTTTCTTTTCGAATTTCCCGTTTTTATATCTACGATAGCATACCAGTACTTACCTCGTTTTTTTAAGCTACCTCTCATAATTAGACCTCCAAACAGATAAGATTTTCCTGTCATAAAAACGAATAAAAGCTAAAGAAAGGTTGTCCCTCTTTAGCTTTTATTAACAAGTAGTTTCCTTGGATTCTTCTTATTTGCTTCTTTAATCAAATTAAATATCTTGCAAATATATATGGTATTGTTTATAACATCTTAACAATATGTGCCACTAGTCGAAGGTTATGCTCAATCAACATATTCCGCGCATACTTATCTCCCTTCGTCATCAGCTCCAGGTACTTATTCTCTTCTTCTTCGCTCAATGGCTGTGGAAACGCGTTGTTTTTAATATACGACACAAACAGCATGAGATCTTTGAAAAACATCGTTACTACCGCTAGCAAGCCTGCCATTACGGTCACCCCCGGATGATTTTCGCCTTATCTTCAAGGTATGAGGTGATCGCCTACTGTGTGCCTGTACGGTTACTCTGGATGAGCCTATTTTTTATCGACTAAAGAAAAAGATTCTTGTCAACTGCATAATAAGCAATAAAACAGCCAGGTCTGCCTTTTGAGCAAACCTGGCTGTTTTATTGCTACTTACTTTACAATTCGGAAATAAAAATCAAGCGTCTCGTCCAAAATGCTTGCAACCAACTGGATGAAGTCAGAATAATCTTCTGTAACATGCGATTCATCCAACGCTTTGTAGTAATCGAGCCTTTTTTCCTTTTGGATAACAATTGGAGCATATCCTGATTTCATGAGTTCCAGGTTTAGCAACAACCGCGCTGTCCGACCGTTTCCATCAATGAATGGATGAATCTTAACAAAAATGCTGTGCAGCATAGCTGCTCGTACAGCCGGATGCAACTCCTGTGCCTCTCCCTGATACCATTCCATCATCTCACGCATCTGCTCCGGAACCTGCAGGACATCTGGTGGGATATGCCGTGCACCGCTGATCAAGACATTTTCTCTTCGATACGTTCCCGCATTGTTTTGATCAATCCCCTTCAAAACAATTCCATGCAAATTCTTGATATGCCATTCTGAAAGCTGTTCTTTATTCCGCACCATGTCCTCTAAATAAAAAATAGCTTCCCGGTGGTTAATGACTTCCAGATGCTCACGAAGCGTCTTACCGCCAACTGTAATGCCTTCTAGCACGACTTTCGTTTCGGAAAGAGTCAGTGTGTTTCCTTCAATAGCATTGGAATGATATGTCCATTCTACAATTAAGTGTTCTCGAATCGTTTTTACGGTATGGGGTGAGAAAGGTCTTTTTTGATCCAGTATCTTTTTCTTTTCATCAATCTGATTTAATAAAGGTATGTCCAATGCAATCCTCCGTTCCTTGGATATGACACTCCTGTTTTATTGTATTTCATTATATCTGGAAACAGACAAACAAAAAAGCTATCGAACTTTTTCTAAATCATTAGCTCCTTCACATATCCCTGTGAATGCGCCCTGCACTCCGGCAGAAGAAAGGCCAGCGGGTGCTTTTCCGACCACTCCCGCTCACCGCCCTTCCTTTTTTTCTTACCTCCCACCACAAACATATGTCGATTTATCAAATCGGATATATATAACAAAAAACTGATGCTCTTTTACTGTTTGCTGTTATCGTGAATCAGAAGAAGTGTAAAAACCTAAGATTAACAAATAATAAAGTAAAACTTCCATCAGCATCTAAAAAACGGCAAAGGAGGGAATGAACATGAGAAATATGCAAGAACAATCGGCTCAACATTTTAACCAATTGCCTCTTGTCATGGTATTAATCTCAGGAGCATTCGTAGCCATTCTAAATCAGACACTGTTAGCTACAGCCCTGCCGCATATCATGAGGGATTTGAATCTTTCCGCAAATACGGCGCAATGGCTAACGACCGCTTTTATGCTTGTCAATGGTGTAATGATACCCATTACCGCTTTTTTAATTGAACGGTTTACCACAAGACAAATGTTTCTTTCCGCTATGAGCATTTTTGCCTTGGGTACGCTTATCTGCGGAATTGCACCTGCCTATCCGGTTTTACTATTGGGCAGAGTTATTCAGGCGGCTGGCGCAGGCATCATGATGCCATTAATGCAAACCGTGTTATTTATAATTTATCCTGTCGAAGAGCGTGGGAAGGCTATGGGCATGTTCGGATTGGTCATCGCTTTTGCGCCAGCAATCGGTCCGACTCTTTCCGGTTGGATCGTAGATTATTATCCATGGCGTGTCCTCTTTTTTGTTATTTTACCAATTGCTCTGATTGTCCTCATCGTTACATACTTTATGTTGAAAAATGTAACTGAACGAACATTTCCCAGGCTGGACATTTTATCTGTTATTTTGTCCTCATTAGGCTTTGGCGGCCTGTTATATGGGTTTAGTAGCGCAGGGAACAGCGGCTGGGGAAGCAGCGAAGTAGTTATAACTATGATTGTCGGCACCGTTTCACTTAGTTTATTTATATGGCGACAATTCATGTTAGCCCAGCCGATTCTTGAGTTCAGGGTATTTACATACAAGGTTTTTACGCTTACGACCATAATCGGAATTGTCGTTTTTGTTTCCATGATTGGCGGAGCGACTATCCTTCCGATTTACATGCAGAATATGCATCACTTTACAGCCGTACAATCAGGAATGATGCTTTTGCCTGGGGCACTTCTAACAGGGATTATATCGCCGGTTACGGGGCGAATTTTTGATAAGGTAGGAGCAAGATGGTTGGCTATACTTGGTTTAACCACTGTAACGATAACAACGTTCATGTTTACTGATTTGACCTCCACTACTTCGTTCGCCTATTTAACTACAGTAAACACGATACGAATGATTGGGGTTGCAATGGTTATGATGCCGGTTACGACGGCGGGATTGAATGAACTACCCCAAAAATTAATACCGCATGGTACGGCAATGAACAACACACTACGGCAAGTAGCAGGCTCAATCGGAACGGCCCTGCTTATTACAATTATGACAAACAGCGCATTGGATACCCCTTCAGAGGCAGGTGCAGAAGGTATGATTTACGGTGTTAATATGTCATTTACAGTTGCCGCATTCATATCCGCCATTGGCGTGGTGTTGTCGTTCTTTATTAAATCAAAGCAAAGGAAAGACACAAGAGGTGAGGAAAGAGAAATCATTAGGGGGAAAAGAAAAGCGCTCACCTAAAAAAAGACAGGCTCGCTACTTTAACCATATAGCGGGCCTGTCCTGCTTCAAGCTCTTCTCGCTTACTCGTTCTTGCTTTCATGTAAAACCAGTCTGGGATTCTCCGGTTTTGTCTCATTAATTTTTATATTTTTAGTGACTAAGCTGACCACTACCATCACGATGATATTTACCAGAAGTGCAATGTATCCTGTATTAATATCCTGAATGGCTCGGGAAGCATATGGCAATAGTGTGCCTATTGTTTTTTTGGTTACAGTCATATATAAAACCATAAGCTCTCCTGCAATAATTCCCGCAAATGCTCCATACTTATTCACAAAATTATTTTTAACAAAGCTGAAAAACAACGCAGGAGCAAGCTGAATAATTAATCCGTATGACATAATGTTCAGTATCGCAAGGGCATCACTGCCATTAACCGTAAAGTATAGGGAAATAGCCGATAAGAGTAAAATGAACCCTTTGGAAGTGAATGATAGCTGCCTTTCGGTTGCTGATGGAACAATCACCTTATATAGGTTCTGCGTGAGGCCGATGGAGGTTGACATAAGCATAACAGAAGCTGGAACAAGAGCCGTCAATAACCCGGCAGCTCCAATAAAGCCAACAATCCACGGATCGAACGTTTGTGTTGCAAGCTTTAATAACGATAAATCACCCTCCCCTCCTTGCAAGCCAGGAATTTGCACAACAGCCGCATAGCCAATGAAAAAAACAAATAGCAACAAAATGGTATATAGCGGTAGAAGAATTGCGTTCTTGCGAATTGCTTTCTCACCTTTCGCCGTCAATACAACCATAAAAGAAGTAGGCATGATATAAAATCCTATCGCATTCAACAAAACGGTCGAGATGAACCACGAAGTACTTAATCCCTGATCTGGCAATGTAAGAAGTTCAGGCTTCACATGATGGACAGCCTCAAACATAGGCTGAATCCCGCCAAAATAATGAAACGGAATGTATAAACCTAAAAAGACGACGACAATCAAAATCATGAAGTCCTTAATAACGGAAGTCCAGGCCGATCCGTGAATGCCGGATACCATAACATAAATCGTAACGACCAAAGCTCCAATGCAACTGGCCGCTGTCTGTGAAATAGCTCCGTACGAACTTTGTGAGACGATAATTCCCAATCCTTTAAATTGAATAATGATATTCGGAACGAGAGCCAAACAGCCTACAATAGCAACAAGGACACCCAAGTAAGGGCTTCTGTACTTGGTCGCAAAAAAGTCAGGCTGTGACAGCAACTTGTTGTCTTTCGCGTATCTCCAAATTTTAGGCGCCAGCCAATAGGATAATACATACGCCAGAAAAATATAGGAAGGAACATAATAGGCGGCCGCCCCTTTAGAGTACGCCCACCCACTTCCGCCCAAGAAGGTAAAAGTTGTATATACCTCTCCGGCTATAAGTAAAAAGATGAACAACGTACCGAAGCCGCGGCCACCAACGGCCCATTGCTCCATATTCATTTTCTTTCCCTGTTTTGCCTGTATGCCTAAATACAGAGCCAGACATAGGAAAATGAAAATGATCAATAGGGATATATTCATTCTGCATCGCCCCCCTTATTGTCAGGATCGAATCGATAAATAACCGTTAAAATGATGGAGGACAGCACCATCCATGCTACAATCCAGAAAAGAAGGAAAGGCAGCCCAAGTATGTAGGGCTCAACTCTGTTCGCTAACGGCAGAAAAAGCAGCATCCCTACAAAAGGCAGCCAGAGCAACAGTTTAATGTTCTTCATTATATTCCCCCCAATAACCGCCATATAATGAGTAGAGCAAGCATATGACTTTGTCCTCTTAAGTTTAGAGGCGGGTTGCTTACTGCTCGTTAAACGCGGGATAAAAACAGGCACAACTTCTTTCCAGTATCGCAAAATGAAGCACAGAGGAAAGAAGCTGTCCCTCGCCATTATAAAATAGTACACAATACATCCGATCTTAACAATAAAGTATACCTTCCAGCAGCTTTTAGTTTTTCATCCCTTACTAATTATTCATCCTTCAGAAAATGGAGTGCAGAGAGCGCATAAAGACGGGTCGTCTCCACAAGCTCATCAATGTCGACGTACTCATCTGCATGATGAGGAATATGCCTGTCTCCGGCTCCCGTAGTGACGATTGGAATACCAGCCTTGTGCAAAAACGTGCCATCCGTTGCACCCGGCACTCCGTTATAGATCGGATCTTTTTTCGTAATGGAGCGATAAGATTCAGCAACTGCCCGCACAATCGGATCTTCCTGTGATGTTAGCGTCCACGGCCTCTCTTCAATGACTTCAAGCGTTGCTTTAAAATCTTTATCTTCGCGGGACAACTCGGTCAAGATGTCCTCCATCTGCTGTCTCAGCACCGCATGCTCCTGTCCGGGAACTGTTCGTATGTCAAGCGTTGTCATGCATTGAGACGGTACAACGTTGATTTGTGGCTCTCCTTTTACCGGTCCCCGAAGAATGGTTGGGGTAATGCTCGGCCACCCCAGCATCGGATGCTCACCCAACCTTTCTTTTTCTTTTCTCTCCAGCTCGTCGAGTGCGACAACAATGCGGGCCATCCTTGTATTTGGGTTAATGCCAGTAAGCGGCATCGCACCGTGCGCCATTTTACCATATACATTGATTATGGCACGCATGGCACCCTTTTGCGTAATGCAGATTTGATTTTCTTCCGGTTCGCAAATAATTGCGCCGTCCACACCGTTTGCCCAACCGCGGCGGATGAATTCCTTAATGCCTATCATCATCCCTTCTTCATCGCAAGGAATGCAAAGAATAATTTTGCCGCTGAAATCGAGCTTGGAACGTTGAATCGCCTTTACCGCACAAATGGCTGCTGCCAGGTTCCCTTTCGTATCACATGAACCGCGACCATAAATACGGCCGCCTTGTATCGTGCCGCCGAACGGATCATAGCTCCACAGGTCATGGTCGCCTTCTGTTACTACATCTGTGTGCCCCTCAAATAAAATGGTTTTCCCCGGCCTCCCGCTATCGTAAATAGCAATAACATTCGGACGCCCAGGCACCACTTCTTCAAACTGCACAGAAAAGCCAGTCTCGCGTAAATAATCGACAACATAGCGGGCCACCTTCTCCTCATTCCCATCGGGAACTCCCGGACGATATACACTCGGAATCTGAATAAGACGCTGGGTTAACGATACAACCTCTTTTTCCTCAACATAGGATGTCACCTGTTCCATAGACATATGTTCACGCTCCTCTACATTTTTTGTGACGCTGCCAATAACCGGTGTCCAGTTCACCATTTCCGCATGTGCCGCTACAAACTAGATTCCTCTGCCCCCGTCTACGTTTAGCACTTCACCCGTAACTTTCGCCGCCAGATCGCTGCACAAATACAGTGCAGCGTTTGCGATGTCTTGCGCTTCGATGAGCGTTCCAAGCGGCACGCTGTTAATAAAAATCTCTTTCGTATCCTTTTCGATTTGCTCAGCATCCCCGTTCATAAAACGACTGAGCATCGGCGTATCGGCAGGGCCTGGATTAATGGCATTCACCCGAATCTTATGAGGCGCTAGTTCAATGGCGAGTGCCTTTGTAAGCATGATGGCCGCCCCTTTTGAAGCACAGTACGCATGCAATCCCGGTCGGGCCCGTATTCCCGCGATGGAAGCCGTATTTACAATAACGCCGCCGCTTTTTTTCATATGGGGAACGACATGCTTTGCAGTTAAAAAAATTGATTTCGCATTCACATCCATCATGCGATCCCATGTCTCATCTTCCGTTTCTTCAATCGGGGTAAATGCCAGTGGCACCCCGGCATTATTAACAAGTATGTCAATTCGGCCAAATCGATTGATAGTCTCCCTTACCATCCGTTTTACATCTTCCGCTTCCGCAACGTTCCCCTGTATCGGAAAAGCTCTCGGGCCAATATGATCTGACGTTTGCCGTGCAGCCTCCTCATCGATATCCGCTACGACAACATGTGCCCCCTGTTCCGCAAATAACAGCGAAACGGCCCGGCCCATCCCAGAACCTCCTCCCGTAACGATGGCTACTTTATCTTCCAGCAGCATCCAATCCACCTCCATTTATGGTTATAGATTCAGAACGACCATTCGGAGTTCCGTCATTTCTTCTACCGCATAGCGCGGTCCCTCTTTACCCAGACCGCTATTCTTGATACCACCGTACGGCATCACATCGTTTCGGTATGTGGAAACATCATTAATAATAACTCCACCATATTCAAGCTTACGTGCTCCTTGCATTGCAATGTTCAGGTCTGAAGTGAACAGTCCGGCTTGCAATCCGTACGCTGAATTATTCGCTATCGTAAATGCTTCTTCAATCGTTTCGTATGGCGAGATGGTAACGACCGGTGCGAACACCTCCAGACAATTCACCTTCATTTCGGGTCTGGTCTTCGCTAATACTGTAGGATACATCATGGCGCCTTCCCTTTTGCCTCCATATAATAGCTCCGCACCCTCGCTCAATGCTTCATGTACCCATTCTTCGGCCCGAATCGCCTCCTTCTCGCTAATCATAGGGCCGACATCTGTCGCCGGATCTTCCGGATCTCCCACCACGAGTTGTTGAACATGTGCAAGATATTTATTCGTAAACTCCTGAAGCACATCCTTCTGGACGAAAATACGCTGAACAGCAATGCATGCCTGTCCGGCATTATGAAAGCTTCTTGCCGCGAGCGCTCCCGCCGCTTTTCCTAAGTCCGCATCACTGTGCACAATATTCGGTGAATTATTGCCAAGTTCTAGTGTTACGGGGCGTAACCCACTTCTCTCCTTAATACGAGCCCCGACCGCCTCCGATCCTGTAAACGTATACATAGCAATACGTGGATCATCAAGCATCCACTCCCCTGCTTCAGCACCACCTGTTATGATATTGACATAGCCCTGCGGCAGCCCTGCCTCTTCCAAAATTTCTACTAATTGAAAGGATGCGATCGGAGTATTCGGGGCCGGCTTTAACACAACGGTATTTCCGGCAGCGATAGCCGGAGCCACCTTATGCGTGCTGAGCAAGAGCGGGTAATTAAACGGAGTAATTGCACCGATGACACCCCGTGGGACACGAATGGCGAAGCCTATGCGATTTTCCGCTCCTTCCGTCGCATGAAGGGGAACCATCTCACCGGAGATGCGCTTAGCCTCTTCTGCGGACAACCGTAGTGTATTAATAACACGATCCAGCTCTCCCTTCGCATCTTTGCGCGGTTTGCCTACCTCCCGGCACAACGAGCGCTCCAGTTCTTCCCTTCTCTGTTCCGCAATGGATGAAGCTTTCAATAATATTTCATACCGCTCGTATGGAGCAAGTGTACTGTCTCTGAATGTTTGCAGTGCACAGCTTACTGCTTCTTCTACATGGCATTGTTCCGCCCAGGCGATAGAAGCGATTTGCTCACCCGTGTATTTATGAAAAACAGGTACTATTTTATTGGTTTCAACACGTTTTCCGCCGATATACAGTGGATACATATCTGTATTCATTGCCATGTTGCTTTCCATACGTACATCCTCCTCTACGCTTTCTCGATCATCCTATTGATGATAGCGTCTCCAAGTTGCAAAGTAGTTGCACTCCCGCCAATATCCGGCGTACGAATACTTCCTTCTTCCAGCACGTCTTCAATCGCCTCCAGGAGCAGGCGACCAAGGTCACGATGTCCCAGATGATCCATCATCATGCTTATGCTCCATATTTGTGCGATCGGATTGGCAATTCCTTTACCTGCAATATCCGGGGCTGAGCCATGAATTGGCTCAAACATGGACGGATATTCTTTTTCCGGGTTAATATTGCCGGAAGGTGCCAGACCAAGTCCCCCGACAATCGCGGCGCCTAAATCCGTCAAAATATCGCCAAATAAATTACTCGCGACCACAACATCGAACGTTTCCGGTTTACTGATGAAATAGGCAGCCAATGCATCAATATGGTATAGGTTTGTTTCCATGTGCGGATAATGCTGTCCGATTTCCTTGAATATCTCATCCCAGAATGGCATTGAGTGATTGATTCCGTTTGATTTGGTTGCTCCGATGACCCGGCTTTTGCCCGACTCTTCAGCAAGTGAAAACGCATAACGGATAATCCGTTCCGTACCGAAGCGCGTGAATACATTATTCTGTATCGCTATTTCATAAGGGGTCCCACGATGAAGCCTCCCCCCCATATCGGAATATTCACCTTCCGTATTCTCGCGAACAATCACAAAATCCAAATCCGCATGCTCTTTATACCTGAGAGGACTTACCATGCCACGCAGCAATTTGGCCGGACGCA
Source organism: Aneurinibacillus aneurinilyticus ATCC 12856 (assembly GCF_000466385.1). Lineage (GTDB taxonomy): Bacteria > Bacillota > Bacilli > Aneurinibacillales > Aneurinibacillaceae > Aneurinibacillus > Aneurinibacillus aneurinilyticus. The sequence continues at coordinate 17,820 of NZ_KE952648.1, read as the reverse complement.
TATTGACATATTGCTGAAAGCGGCGACGAATCGGAAGAATAAGCTCCCACACCGATACATAATCCGGAACACCTGGAGCACCGATGGCACCAAGCAAAATCACGTCATGCTCAGCTAGAATGTCTAACCCGTTCTCCGGCATCATTCTCCCATTTTTCTTGTAATAGTCACAGTTCCAATTATATGAATGAATATCGAATGACACGCCGCCATGAATTTTCTCGAGTGCTTGAAGAGCCTTCAGTCCTTCCTTCATTACTTCCGGACCAATTCCGTCACCTGGAATAACCCCTACCGAATAAAATTTCATCTCTACTTCTCCTTTATAAGCTGATTCATCACTTTTATAATTGCAATAATAATGCCAATTAAAAATTTTCTGAATCAACTGCTTATAGTGAGGTTGGATGTAAAATATCTTACCATAAATGTTGCAATAGTTGATACATGTTGTTGCATACGCAACTTTACTCTAATTCGTATTTTTTAAGCTTACGCCATAAGGTTGTCCGATCTATTCCTAGGGCTTTAGCAGCTTCCGACTTGTTTCCATTCGTATATTGCAGCGCCGACAGAAGTGCCGTTTTTTCATTTTCCTCCACGCTTCCCTTGTTGTGTTTGTTAGATTTTTGCATAAGCTTTCTCAAGAAAAATGAAATATCTTCTTCACCAAGACGTTCCCCCTCACATAAAAGGACCATTCGTTCAACTACATTGCGTAGCTCCCGAATATTACCTGGCCAGTCATACTGTCCAAACCACGTATAAATCACCTCATCCACCTCAGCTATATTCTTGTCCGACCTCTCACCCGTTTCCTTCATTATGTGTTTCAGCAGCTCAGGAATGTCTTCAAGTCTATCCCTTAAAGGTGGTAGCTCAAGCGTCAAAACATTAATGCGATAATAAAGATCAGAACGAAACTGCTTATTTTCGATAGATTCCTCAAGATTTCGATTCGTGGCAGCAACAATCCGTACATCCACCGGAATCATCTTCTCCCCACCGATACGCCGCACTCTTTTCTCTTGCAGCACCCGCAGTAACATTGCCTGGATCGGCAGCGACATTTCGCCGATTTCATCAAGAAACAGTGTTCCACCATGTGCCTGTTCAAAAAGTCCAGACTTTCCCCCTCTTCTGGCACCCGTGAAGGCTCCCTCTTCATATCCGAACAATTCGCTTTCCAGCAAATTTCCCGGAAGCGCTGCACAATTTATTGCAACAAAAGGGCCTGCAGCACGTGAGCTCGCAAGATGGATACCCTGTGCAAACAGTTCTTTTCCGGTACCAGATTCACCCGTAATTAAAATGGTCGCAGCTGTCTTTGCAAAAGCTGCAGCCAACTTCTTCGCTTCACTCATTGCTTCGGAGCTGCCAACGATATCCTGTAGCCTGTAACGGGCCTCCAACCCGCTTTCATTGAATGTTTTTCGAATATGCATTTCGAGCTTTTGAATGTCTGTAATTTCTTTGAATGTAGAAACCGCACCCATGATTTGCCCATCCATGACAATCGGTAACCGATTAATGAGAATCTGTCGGTTTAAAATAGTAGCAATATCTCCGAGCTCCGTTTTTCCGGTTGATAAAATACGCAGCATATCAGAATTAGGAATAAACATTGATATTTTCTTGCCAACAATGTTGTCAGGCAAACCAAGAATTTCGCGTGCGTTGCGGTTGACAAACATAATATTCGCTTCTTTGTCGACGGCGATTACTCCGTCATGCGAGGCATCAATAATAGCCTGCGTATAATTTGGCTTCATTGGTTGCATCCGGTATCACCTGCCTGATGTGTTTTATCGGATTGTTCTATCCTGGTCTAACGGCTCATAATCCTCCCAATATATGCAACAAACTACCAACGGAGAAGAAAGACCCCACCGATGGAAGTTGTACTTTATTATACTACGGGACGCATGCACAGACAGGATACACCCGGGAAAAGATATAAAAATAGCCTTCCTCTCGTTTTGCCAGGCAAAAAAGGAAGGCCTTTTACTGACTATCCAGAGCTAAGAGCATGCACTCCGCCTAAAGTCGCTCTTAGCCATTGTGCTAAAGTGGACAAATATGCATACGCCGTCCACAACCTCAATAATCCAAATAGTATGCCAAAATTTTTGAACCTCAAAACGACGAAAGCCCTACCTCTCTTCCATCCTTGCGGCTCCGAAGACCGCGCCAGTGTGAATTGCGTTAACAAAAATAAAAGCCAATACTTATTATCATCGATTTCCTACAAACTTATACATGGAAGTTTTAAAGAATAAGAAAAGAAACGATAAGAGGTAATGCACTGATTCGTAGAGGAAAAAGTATCCTTTACAAAAGAAAAGATTTTTTACTTATGGAGGAATTACCATTATACATCATAAAGAAGTAAAAGTAAACATTCATTTCAAGGGTGTTGATTATCCAGTATGATCCAGAGTGGATCGTCATCACACCGTGCCTCAAACGGGCGTCGGTTCGTCTCCCGCACAGAAGCGTAGAGGGCGTCGGTTCGTCTCCCACACCCAAGCTCAGAGGGCCGCTTTTTGCCTCGGCCAGGCGAAAAAGGACAGCACACGCTTGTGGTGGGAGGTAAAAAAAGGGGACGGGCGGTGGTCGGAAAAAGACACGCCCATCCTTCTTTTGCCGGAGTGCAGGGCACATCCAACTTCTTCTTTTTCTAAATCTCCTACTTCCAACCACACTCCCCTGTCGAAATATCAAGTGTAATCTATATATTTATGCCTCTCCCTACTTCTTCTTACTATTATATACTCTTCTGTTAGCGATTTTGGCGCTGCATGGCAAGCGCAGTCAGCTTCTCCTTCAGCTCATGTTGCATCTTATTGATTTCAGCTTCAGCAAGTCTGCGTTTCTCACGTCCCTGCTGTTGAATATTTAAGGTTTCCTCCAATGTTTCCAATAGATTCGCCTGCGTTTTCTTTAGCGTACCGATATCCACAATGCCTCGCTCATTCTCCTTGGCAATACCGATGGAATTCGTCTTCAAAAGCTCCGAATTCTTCAGCAGCAGCTCGTTCGTCGTATCCGCCACCTGTTTCTGCACTTCCAATGCCTGCTTTTGGCGATGCAAGCTAATAGCGATAACGAGCTGATTCTTCCATAATGGTACCGTCGTCAGAATGGAAGACTGAATTTTTTCTACAAGCACCTGATTATTATTCTGTACAAGCCGGATTTGTGGTGCGGATTGAATCGTCACAGTACGAGTCAGCACAAGATCATGAATTTTTTTCTCAAGCCGATTGATTAATTGTCCCATGTCGTTCAGTTCCTGTACATCAGCCGGGTCCTGTGACATTTCTGCCTTTCGCTTCAGTTCCGGCATCACTTCGCGTTCCAGCTCTTCCAGCTTCAATTGACCGGCTGCAATATATAAATCAATCTGATGTACGAATTCCCTGTTTTTTTCATACAGCGCGTCCATTAATGATATGTCTTTAAGCAGCTGGGCGTTTGCTTTATCCAATTGTCTTGTAATGGTCTCAATTTGTGTACCCATTTTTTCATATTGAGCCACAAACTTTTGTCCGGATTTTACGAATGAGCCAATAACCGGAACCTTTGACAGGAAGCCGCTTTTTTTGCCTGATAGCGTATCCGTATCGACCTCTTTAACTTTAAGCATCAATTCTGTAAGAGCCTGTCCGACCTCGCCGCTATCCTTCGCACGTACATGATCAAGCACAGAATCAGAAAAACGGGAAATCTCCCCTTGCAAGCCTACACCATACTGTAGCACCGCACCGCTATCTTTGACTTCAATCTGCTTGGCAAGCTCACGTACCCGTTTTTGATCTTCCTCAGACAGCTTCGATATATCCAGGCGTTCCGCATCCGACGATGTTTCCATCAGGGAAAGCGGGTCTGTATTCGAACGAGTAGTTGATAAGGCATCCATATATATCGCCTCCTAAAATATGCCGTATTGGCTTTGTTACTATAAACGAATGAATACAAAAAAAGTTTCTTTTCTTATTAGTATACACAAAAATGGGAGAATCAAGGAGCTTTCATAACAAAATAGCTGGGCATCGGCATATTGCAAGTGAAATTTATGGGTATGAAACCAGAGCAATGGAAAAAAGAACGATTTTCCCGAAACTATCTTCCTTCTTTCGCGTCCATTTATATAAGAAATACATGGAAAAGCGAGACAGACATCTGTTTTGTTTGCCACATCAAGGGAGAGAAAATAATGAAGAAAACACTGCTGCTCATGATCACGCTTCTCCTGGCCATCGGCATCTCCATGCCGCAGGTTCAAGCACGGGAGAATGACTTCAAGTTGGGCAATGAAGTGCTGCTGGACAAGTATGCACATCTGATTGACGGAAAACGCGTTGGTCTGATCACCAATCAGACAGGCGTCAACAGCGAGGGAAAAAGCACCATTTCGGTGTTGGCAGAATATCCGAATGCCACACTAACTGCCCTGTACAGTCCTGAGCACGGAATTGACGGTAAAGCCAAAGCCGGGGCGTATGTAGAATCCACGACACATCCGACGCTTAAAATTCCTATCTACAGCCTGTACGGAAGTACAAGAATGCCGTCCGCTAAAATGCTGGCTAATGTCGATGTACTTGTGTTTGATCTACAGGACATCGGTGCCCGCTCCTATACATACATGTCTACACTTAACTATTGCATGATAGCCGCAAAACAAAATAACAAAACAATTGTCGTGCTGGACAGACCGAATCCGCTAGGTGGGCTTACGGTGGATGGACCTGTGCTCGAAGATAAGTTCAAAACGTTTGTCGGTGTGGACAACCTTCCAATGACACACGGTATGACCGCAGGCGAACTCGGTCAGTTCTTCAATCGCAAAATCGGCGCAAACCTGCAAGTGGTACCAATGGAAGGCTATACGCGAAACATGATTTATCAGGATACAGGCCTGCGTTGGGTACAAAGTTCTCCCGTTATGCCGGATTTACAATCCGTATTCGGCTATAACGCTACGGGCCTAGGTGAAGGTACAGGTATTTTCCAGGCTGACGCATTTAAATGGATCGGGGGTAAAGGAATCGATTCCAAAAAATACGCCACACTGATGAATAACGCGAAGCTTCCGGGTGTTACGTTTATTGCGGAGAAGCGCGTTTCTGCTGGCGGGGTGCGTCTGAAAATTACCGATTACCGTACATTCAATCCGGCTAAAACCGGTATTTATGCGCTCGCATATGCCCATTCTTTGAATAAGTTCAAAGTGCCAAAGAGCGGAAAAACAATCGTTATGTTCGACAAAATTATGGGCACAGATAAAATCGGACTCTACCTTTCTCAGGGACTCAGTCCACAGCAAATCGAAGCCAAATATGCGCCACAGCTCAATAAGTTTAAAGAAGAGCGCAAAAAATACCTTATCTATCAATAAAATTAGCTTTCAATCAGTAGCAATTTTACGATCTGTTAAACATGATTAGAGCTATATTCAGCCATAAATGAATATTAAATATAATGGTACACATTTTATTATTTTCAAGGTATGTCACAAATAAAGTGAGGTACCTTTTTTCTGTGAAAATCTAAAAGGCAGGAACTTTGATGATACATCGACAGTAGCTAAAAAAGATAATAAGAAAGTAAGGCCCACGCTTTTCCGTGTTCTAGGTATATCAACGGTTCTGTTTTCTGTACAAAAGGTGGATTAAAAAATTACTATAAAAACATCCGATCCTTTTTATACAAAAAAGGGTTGACTAAAGACATAACCAAGGGAAACCCGTCAAAATTTTAAACTTAGTTATGTCTTTTTTTAACATTCTACATATATCTCCTTCTAAAATGGTGAAACAGTCGAAAAAACAAATAACTTTTTTATTGTAGAAACAAATGGTAAGAGCCCACATTGGGAAATTACCAACTATATTATTAAAATAAAACCGACAGAATCACGTTTTGGGCCGGGAAAGCTATATTATATAGGTCCCCAAAAAGACCTTGAGAATGTCGATTTCTATTCCGTTTCTATTTACTTGGGAAATGGGGAAAAAGTTCATGCAAAAGCCATGTCAGGAGATAAAGTTGAATTTCCTAATGGTTATGACGACTTGGGAGTCATCTCTGGAGAAACAGCTCAATCTTTAAAAAAAATAAGCATCGAACAAGTGGAAAATGCTTATGCAATAATTAAATGGTTTACAGGAAAGGAGGAAGTGACTGAAAAAATACAGTTAAAGTTACGATTGCGACGATGAAAAACAAAGATGCAATTGCCGAAACTATTAGCAGCATCTCAGCGACTCCTGCGAGGGGTACGAAAATAATGATATGCCGTGGCAAAATCAAGTTGTTGTAATAAATAGGGTCATTTGTGGCACAAAAAAGCATAGAAGAGCAGATAATTTTCTGCTTCAATCTATCCTCTTTTTAACTATTATAATGTGTAGCATCATAGGGGCTACATCAAATTCTATGCTTGACTGATATACACATACAAAGTTTGGTGAGATGAGAGAAGAGAGGGGCAACGGAACGCTTTTACATGATCTCCCAGCGGAAGAAGACAAGCAAGCGTGCATTTGCCCACAACTCTTTATATCCTATACTGAAAAATATTCAGCCAGGCGTTCCTCTGTCATACGGTTTCCAACAATGAATGTTCCGAACTCGCCGAACCGTGCACTCGCTTCGTCAAAGCGCATCTCATATACAAGCTTCTTGAATACGATCGGATCATCAGCAAACAGCGTAACGCCCCATTCCCAATCATCAAAGCCAACGGATCCGGTAATAATCTGCGTCACGCGGCCCGCATAGCTGCGACCAATCATACCGTGACTACGCATCATACCACGGCGCTCCTCCATTGACAGCATATACCAGTTATCATTGCCTTCGCGCTTCTTATTCATCGGATAGAAACACACATGCTTCGTCTTTGGAAGAGCCGGCTTTAATCGTGCCTGAATCGCAGGATCTTCTTCCGGATTCTCTGCCTGTGATATGTAGCTGCTTAATTCAACAACAGATACATATGAATAGTTCTGGATCGTATACATCGCAAACAGCGTCTTATTGAATTCTGCTTCAACCGCTTCCAGTTCTTCAAGCGTAGGACGCAAATGCATGAATGCGATATCGGCCTTATGTCCAACGACGGTAAAAGTCGCGCTACTGCCTTGCTTGCCTGCTTCCACATCTGACCATTTGCGCATAAATGCATGCAGCTCTTCAAGCGCTTCCTGACGCTCCGCTTCCGGTGCGCTTGTCCATGCAGTCCAATCAACGGAACGGAAATCATGCAGGGCAAACCAGCCCTCAAGCGTATTTACTGCTTCACTCACGATTCGTCAACTCCTTATCGGTGCTTTTGCTATGTACTTGCTTTAACTATCATCCATCATTATAGCAAAAATCACGGTAAAATATCACACCTTAGTATTTTTCACGCATTTGTCACAAAGGATGAACAAGAACTTCTATCTTCCCGCTTCGTGTCTTGCCGCCGCTGCCGCTTTCTCCTCCTGTGCGAGATTGGTTACGAATGAACCAAACAGCTTGATCGCCTGGTTCACGCCTGAGGTTGGTTGCTCTTCGGCTAACACGGCAATCGCGTAACGGGGACTCTCCCGTGGGACAAAGCCCACAAACCATTGATTGTTTTTTGCTTCTCCCTGAACAACGGTCTGTGCGGTTCCACTTTTTCCGGCAGCCTGCCACGGCAATCCTTGCAGCATGGTGGCTGTTCCATGATCAACCACCCCTCCCATGAAAAAGCGCAGTGTACGAGCTGTCGCTGGGGAAATATCCACACCGTCTAGCGGACGGTCTTCAAAGCGGTAAAATGTCGTCCCGTTTCGGTAATTAATCGACTGAACGATACGTACTTTTTGTTTCTTGCCGTCATCAGCAATAATGGCAGCCATATTAGCGGCCTGCAATGGCGTTAGCTGAACATCACGCTGCCCGATACCGGTCTGGATTAGAATCCCTTCATCACGGTTAGGCACATTGTGGGCAAACACGCGCCCTTTATCTTCTCCGTCAAGCTGCTGAAATTTGCCCAGCTTATAAAAGGGCATCTTTTCCCATCCAATCTGCTGATTCAATCCCATTTTCGTTGCATATAGCTGCAATTTTTCCGGCCCGATTTTTTTGGCGATTTCGGCAAACGTAATATTGCAGGACTGTTCAAACGCCTGCTCAAACGTTATATCGCCATGCCCCTCCTTTTTCCAACAGGAAAAGCCGTACTTACCTAGCTGTCCATGACACGTAAAGTGATCCTCAGGCTTAACTATTCCTTCCTCAAGCGCTGCAGCGGCCACTACGATTTTAAAAACAGAGCCGGGAACTGCTTGCTTAATCGCACGGTTTTTCCATGTATCGGGCGATGTATTCAGCTTCGACGGGTCAAAGTCAGGCCGCGACACCATAGCCAGTACATCACGCGTTTTTATATCCAGCACGACAGCAGCCCCCTTGTCTACAGGCGATGAGTCAAATGCCGCCTCAAGCTGTTTCTGTATTCCGGCATCTATCGTAGACACCAAGGTAAGCGGATAAAAAGAGTTCTCCGTTTGATTCAGCCGTACGTCAAGTCCATTAAGCGGATTTCCGCGGCCATCCACAAAATAAGAAACAGATTTCTCGCCTACTCCGGCCAAAAACGGCTGAAATGCTCGCTCCAATCCAGCTACGCCGACTTTACTTGTTGTACGCAGTACCCCGGCATCCAAATCTTCTTGATATTTATCCTGAATAAGCTTCGCATTCTGCCCAATATATCCAATAACATGGTGAGCAACTCCATCCTTCGGATAACGTGTCGTTACCGGCAGAGGTACAATACCGGCAATATTTAATTCCCGAATTTGCTGTGCCTGATCTTCACGTAGCGGAACAATTTTTCCATTCTTATCCTTCCAAAATCCAGCGTGTTTTACGTTTAAAAGGAGCAAACGCGCCTCTGCTTCTGTTACACCCAATATGTGCCCTAGCTTACCGATTTTTTCGCTTTCACCAAGTGAATAACGAACAAGCGGAAAGATAGCCAGCCCTGTCTGTTCTTCCCCGGTCAATGGCACGCCTTTACGATCGTAAATCATGCCACGGCCTGTATCGAGCACCAGCTTCTCCCGTCTTTGTGCTACCGCCCTTTCTACAAGGTCTACATTGTGCGGCGAGAAGGAATGGGTACCGATGACTTGAATCCACCCCAGCCTTGTAATGATTCCTGTATATAAAAACGTAAAGATCACCAAAACGATAAACATTCGTCGCTTTTTATGATTCAATGACATGGTATAAGCATAAGCCCCTTTCCGTTACGATAAGACTCTGTATTCAGTCTTGCCGCATATAAAGGGGCTTAAACAGCATGCAAAAACGCCGGCCCAGAGTGAGGAACCGGCGTTTAGCTTGCAGCGACTACAACACAGTATTGATTTTCACCGTCAACAAATACTACTTCTTTTCCTTACGCATCATGTCATGCTTGGAAACCGGGCGGTCCATCCGCACTTTCACCATCTGCATCGCATGAGGCGCAGATGTGATGCTTTCATCCTTTTCGTTCCACATCTCCGTCACCGTCTGCTCAAAGCGCTCCATGGTCGGACCGAAGAATTCTACTGTATCCCCAACACTGAATTTGTTACGTTGTTGCAATGTAGCAATCCTCGTCTCCACATCATAATCCAATACAAGACCAGCAAAATCATATTGCGGCATATCTTCATTCTCACCGTATAATTGATCCTGCTCCGTAGGTGTTCCATAGAAGAAGCCGGTCGTAAGTGAACGGTGAGATGCCTTGCGAATCTCTTCCATCCATTCCGGATTTAGCTTGTACTGTTCCGGATTGGCAAAATACGCATCTACTGCACGGCGATACTGGTTTGTTACCGTCGCTACATAGTGAATACTTTTCATACGACCCTCAATTTTGAAACTATCTACTCCCGCTTGAATCATATCAGGCAAAAACCCAAGCATACACATATCTTTCGAGCTCATCGTAAACTGTGGGTCCTGCTCGTTGAACATCGGAAGAGGTGTCTTGCCGATCTGTCCGATTGTCTCCTCTTCCTGCGGAAGTTCTTCAAACATATCATATTGCCAGCGACAGGACTGTGAACAACCGCCACGGTTCGAGTCACGCGCAGTGAAATGGTTAGACAACACGCAGCGGCCCGAATAAGAAATACACATGGCGCCGTGCACAAACGCTTCAATCTCGATGTCCACATGTTTTTTAATGTCACGGATTTCCTGTACCGATACTTCACGGGCCAGTACGACACGACTCACGCCCTCTTCTTTCCAGAATTGTACCGTCTGCCAATTCGTTGTAGACGCCTGAGTGCTTAAATGAAGCTCCATATCCGGGGCAGCTTGTTTTGTTCTTTCAATTAACGCAGGGTCAGCGACAATAATCGCATCAATACCCGCACGCTGTAAGCTGCGCATGAAATCGTCCACTTGATACAAGTCTTCATTATGCGCAATAATGTTCGTCGCCACGAACACTTTAGAGCCGTGCGCATGGGCAAAATCTGTCGCTTCCTTCATCTCATCGAATGAAAAGTTATCCGCATTAGCACGCAGGCCAAGGCTTTGCCCTCCGATATACACAGCATCCGCACCATAACGAACCGCAAACTTAAGCTTTTCCAGATTCCCTGCCGGCGCCAGCACTTCCGGCTTCTGAAGAACGGGCCCACGCGGAGTCATAATTTTTTTATCAGAAATAACATTTATCTCCGTCATGATGAATCACCTCATTAATAAACTTGCTCTTTAAAGAAGAATCCTGTTGTCAGCTCACGATGCGATGGCTGAATGGCACGAATCTCCTCCATAAGATTGCCTATATTGTTAAGGAACGCTTCTGGTCCTTCCGCATATGCATCAATCGCACGGCGATAAGCTGATACTACCTTTACATTATAGTCAGTATCCTTCATGATACCCTCGATTTTGAAGCTGTCGATTTCCGCATCCATTAATTCGTCAAGATATTCCAGAATACAAATATCTTCCGCACTCATGATATGCGTTCCATTCCGATCTTCAAAAATCGGATATTGTAAATCGTCTCGTTTTTCTTCTGTAATGAACAGCTTGCGATCCATGCTGGCCGGCTTTGGCTCCTGACCCATGAATTTCTCATAATTAGTCACCAAATCACGACGCGAATGGAAAATGCATGTGATTCCATGCACCTGTACCTGAATCTCAACTTCTGCATTTTCTTTTATTTCCACGATGGCATCCATGTTTAACTCACGGGCTACGAATGCACGTGTCGCACCTTTTCTTCCCCAGTAATTCATTGTCTCATAGTTGGTTGTCAGCACTTCAGCATTCCAATGCAATGGCACCTTTAGCCCGATTTGACGCGCAATCATCACGACAGCCGTATCACCAAATACGATAGCATCTACTCCGATTTCTTCGAGCGTTTTCAAATATTCGGGCAATCCTTCCAAATCGTCATTATGGAACAGGGCATTAACCGATACATACACTTTTGCCCCACGCGCATGTGCAGCTTCTGTCGCCTTGCGAATCTCCTCGACTTCAAAATTGCCCGCTACCCGCAAGCCATATCGTTCGTGTCCAATGCTGACTGCGTCTGCACCGGCTTCGATAACTTTTACAAGCTCATCCAGATTGGCGGCCGTACAAAGCAATTCCGGTTTTTTCACATTATTTCCCCCCGTTTTATACATAAGGCCAGTCCGTCTCCAATAGAGATGAACGATGTTTCAAACGCCGGATGTTCGGCTAAAAATTGGTTAAATGCCCGCAGCTTCTTTATCATGCCGCGTTTATTTTTCGGCACTTCTTCTTCGGCAACCATGCCCCGAAAAAAGACATTATCACATATCAAAAGTCCGCCCTCTACGAGATACGGCGCAAAATTGTCAAAGAACACCTGATATTGTCCTTTGGCTGCGTCTAAAAAGATACAATCAAAAGCATGCTCGCCTGCCAATCCTTCTCGCGCATCCTGGTGCAGCACGGTAATTCGCTCATCTACGCCTGCTTCCTTAAAATTATGCCGTGCACGTTCGACCATTTCCTCGGAAATTTCTATTGACGTAATGTGCGCGTCCGGTGCTGCCTGTGCCAGCCAAATCGTCGAATATCCGATGGCCATACCTACCTCCAAAATCCGCTTCGGCCGATGCACCTTCAATAGCACGTGAAGCAGTTGAATGCTTGAAAGCTGGATAATCGGAATATGTTCTGCTTGAGCTTCTCGCTCCATTCTAGTAAGCAGCTCATTGCGCGGCGCAACGAGTGATTCCATATACCGTACGATAGGGTCTGAGGTTATCATCCCATTTACACCTCGTTATTTTTTCATAAAGTAAAACTTCCCTCAGTAAGGATTGCTGTCCGTTAAGAGTGGGATAAACCCCTCTATGATAGCATACCCACATTGCAAAATCTATTTTTCATTCTTTTTGCTCTTATCAATATTCTTCAAATGCTCCTGATAGGTTGCCGCAAAATAATGCTGACCGGTTCCATCCTTTTTTGTTACATAGAAAAGGAACTTATGCTTGTCCGCTTTTGTAACCGCCTGCAATGCTGCTTCGCCCGGGCTTGCGATTGGTCCTGGCGGGAGTCCTTTTACTTTATATGTGTTATATGGACTATCCTGTTTCAAATCGCTGTGCATAACCCGTTCTTTCTGTTTATCGAATAAATACTGCACTGTAGCGTCAGCCTGAAGCGGCATTTGCTGAGCAAGACGATTGAAATATACGCCCGCCACTTTCGCGCGTTCATCATCAGAACGCACCTCACGCTCCACAATTGATGCCAGCGTCACAGCCTGATGCCTTGTCAAGTTGTGCTGTTTTAACTGGCCATCCCATTCTGTTTTCCATACATCTTCAAAACGTTCCAGCATCCGCTCGATAATCTGGTGCTCGGTCGTTCCTTTTTTGAATTCATACGTATCAGGAAACAAATATCCTTCCAGCCTATACTTGATACGCTTATCAGCCGGAATACCTTTTACAATTTCCTGCGGAAATACGCCGCTGTTGACTTCCTTAAGAAATGTATCCTTTTTCCCTAATCCTTTTTGCTCCAGACGGGCGGCAATTTGCTCTACCGTATATCCTTCTGGAATTGTTACTGTGATAGTGTCTTTGTAAACGTCACCATCCGACATTTTCTTAAGAAGCTCATCAATTGATTGGCCCGCGCTCAATTGGTATTTGCCCGCTTTGATATCTGTACCTTTTCCTTTTATCTTGGCGTAGAGGGAAAAGAGTCGGGCATCCTTAATAAGCTTGTTATCTTCCAGAATATTTCCGATTTTAATCAAGGATGAGCTCGGTGGAATTTCCACGATTTTTTTCTGGCCATTCTCAGCTGTTATCGGTTGCAGTCCATTCCAGATATAATACGCGACTCCGCCTACCCCAAGGGCAAACAGAAGCAAAATGCCAAACGCAATCTTCATTATCTTTCTCATTAATACCCTACTCTCCTTTTTCTCTGCCTGTTTCCACCGATTTATTATACAACATTCGACAAAACACGTGGGGATCAGTTATTGTTCTTCCATTTCTTTTCTATAATTCATTATCACATATTTGTGTCGATTTATCGCAAAGCAAAGAAGCCATCGAAAAAATTTCGATGGCTTCTTTTTATTCATGCGATACGAGCCTTCAGGCATGATGTGTATCCAGCCATGCAACAAATGCATCCGCAGCCTGATCCCATTCCTCTTCCGATTCAACCGGAACAAACGATGGGGTACCTTCTGCTAAAGAATACCTGAACAAATACGGGTGCGGATCGGAAGCACCAACAGCAGTGAGCACCACGTATGTTTGCCCTGCTACGTCTATCTCGGTCATAATCTCATAGCGCTCTGCTCGTTCAAGCCGGGTGTCGTACCATTCCACCCGGTTTCCCCAGGAATCCCGCAGATGGCGTACTTCCGACGCCGAACCTGGACAGAATTCCAAAGCTTAGCTCTCCTCTTTGTCCAGTTCGTTCATCAGTGTTTCAAAAGTAGCTTCTACCTGCTCCCATTCTTGCTCATCTTCAATCGGCTGCAGCATATCCGTACCTTCATAGCGAAGGAATTCCACTTCGTATTCTTCCTGGTCTTCCTGTTCCGCAGGCACCAGGCAAAGATATGTGCGATCTTCGATTTCGAAGATGTACATCACAAGATATTCATATTCCTGTCCAGATTCTTCATCTGTAATCGTAATATATTCTCCGACTTCAATTCCCATTTTTTCCAAATCCATACGCGTAACCTCCTATTTTTGGGCATCCAGGTAATTTTGTAGTATGATTACCGCTGCCATTTTATCAATGACTTGTTTTCTTTTCTTGCGACTGACATCAGCAGAAACGAGCATCTTCTCCGCCTCTATCGTCGTTAAGCGCTCGTCCCATAGCTTGACGGGAAGACGCGAACGATTATGCAGATAGTCTGCAAACGCCTGGCACACTTCGCCCCGAGGTCCAATCGTACCGTTCATATTTTTAGGGAGCCCGACAATAATTTCCCCGATATCATACTGTTTTATGAGCTCTTCAATACGAAAATAGTCTTTTTTCTTTCCTTCTCTATGGATGGTTTCAATTCCTTGCGCGGTCCAGCCAAGTTCGTCGCTGATTGCGACGCCAATGGTCTTATCCCCAACATCGAGTCCCATTTTACGCATACATTCTCTCCTACTCATTCCATATGGCACGCCTTCTTCTCCATATGGGGAAGAAGGCGGTCCATACGTTAGGAATTCTTGATGGTGCTATCGATTTGAGCGAAGATATGAACGAACAAGCTCCTCGATTAATTCGTCACGCTCCAATTTTCGGATAAGCGTACGCGCATTGTTATGGCGCGGGATATAGGCTGGATCTCCAGAGATTAAATAACCGACGATTTGATTAATCGGATTGTATCCTTTCTCTTCAAGCGCATCATACACCTGCAGCAGGACCTCCCGAGCTTCCACTTCTACTTCGTCCTGCTTAAAATTAAACTTCATGGTATGATCCATGGAACTCACTGCCTAGCACCTCTTTCAAAGGATCTTCTTCCTTTTCATATTCGCCCCAAACTGCTGAATTCCCTTTTTTACATTTCCACTAAATTTGCTCTTGTACCCAGCTCTTCACGAATTCAAGTGCTTCCGCCAATTGTGCCGGATTTTTTCCGCCCGCCTGAGCCATGTCCGGACGACCACCGCCACCGCCACCGCAGCGCACGGCTACTTCTTTTACTGCTTTACCTGCATGAAGCCCCTTTTGAACCAAATCGCTTGTTACACCCGCAACAATGTTAACTTTGTCGTCCTTCACAGAACCAAGTACAACAATGCCGGAGCCAAGCTTCGTTTTCAAATCATCTACCATATTGCGTAGGTTGTCCATATCGACGCCGTTCACTTTGGCCGCCAATACTTTCACACCTTTTATTTCCTTCACCTGTTCGGTCAGTGAAGAAGCTTCCAGATTACTTAATTTGGCACGCAGCGATTCATTCTCACGTTCCAGCCCCTTCATCTCACCTTTCAGCGCCTCAATCCGCTGCGGCACGTTGATGATGGTTGTTTTCAGCTCATCCGCTACTGATTTTAGCGTATGAAGCTGTGCATTCAAGTATTCATATGCCATGCGTCCGGTTGCGGCTTCAATGCGGCGCGTACCGGCCCCAATGCCTGCTTCACTCAAAATTTTGAACAAACCAATTTCTGCCGTATTGTTTACATGACATCCACCGCATAGCTCCAAACTATAGTCACCTACTTGTACAACCCGCACTTCATCGCCGTACTTCTCCCCAAAAAGTGCCATTGCACCCATGGCTTTTGCTTCCGATAACGATTTGTGCATAATATTCACTTCAATATTACGCCAAACCTGTTCATTGACTTTTCTCTCAATTTCCTCCAATTCATCCGCGGTTACCGCGCCGAAGTGAGAGAAGTCAAAGCGAAGCCGATCAGGCGCAACAAGGGAACCGGCCTGGTTAACATGTGTACCGAGTACATCTTTGAGTGCCTGGTGCAGCAAATGTGTAGCCGTATGGTTTTTGATAATATCAGCACGAGATGCGCGATCCACGATAGCCTCTACGGTATCGCCTACTTTTAATGTGCCGCTCTCAACAAAAATCGTATGCACATTCTGACCATTTGGCCCTTTCTGGGTATCCTGCACTCTTGCCTGGGTTTGTCCTGCACTAAGCAAGCCTTTATCGGCTACCTGTCCGCCTGACTCAGCATAGAACGGCGTACGGTCAAGGATTATCTGGCACTCTGTGCCCGCTCCTATCATATCGACTGACTCTTTCTCATGCACGATGGCAACAACACGGGCACTAGTCGCAAGCTCTTTATATCCAACGAACTCACTCTTGACTTTAATATCGCCAAGTACGCCGCCCTGTACCTGCATGCTATCTTCATCATGCCGGGCTGCACGGGCACGGGCACGCTGCTCTTCCATCGCCGTGTCGAATCCCTCTCTATCTACGGTCATCCCTTGCTCTGCAGCGAAGTCTTCAGTCAAATCGAATGGAAATCCATACGTATCGTACAGCTTGAATGCTTCCGGTCCGCCAATCTGGGTTTGTCCGGCTTTCTTGGCTGCTTGTACCATTTGCTCGAGAATATGCAGACCCTCGTTCAACGTTTCGTGGAATCTTTCTTCTTCATTTCTAATAACGCGCTCGATAAACTCACGCTTCTCCAGTACTTCTGGATAGTATGCCTTCATGATTTCACCGACAACCGGCGTCAATGTATAAAGGAAGGATTTATCAATACCGAGCACTTTCCCGTAGCGGACCGCACGGCGTAATAAGCGTCGAATGACGTATCCACGGCCTTCATTGGATGGAAGCGCACCATCACCAATAGCGAACACAACCGTACGGGAGTGGTCTGCTATTACTTTGAGTGCTACGTCTTTCTCCTGTGACTCGCCATATTTTACACCTGCAATATCACAGGTTGCTTTAATAATAGGGAATAACAAGTCTGTTTCGAAGTTGTTCTCAACATCCTGAATAACAGAAGCCATGCGTTCTAATCCCATGCCGGTATCAATGTTTTTCTTCGGAAGCGGCGTGTACGAACCGTCCGGGTTATGGTTATATTGTGAGAATACAAGGTTCCAAATTTCGAGATAACGTTCGTTCTCTCCTCCTGGGTACAATTCCGGGTCACTCGCATCATTTCCATACTTCTCTCCACGGTCATAGAAAATTTCGCTATTCGGTCCACAAGGACCTTCCCCGATGTCCCAAAAGTTCCCTTCAAGACGTACGATTCGTTCATCCGGTACGCCTACTTTCTTATTCCAGATTTCATAAGCCTCATCATCTTCCGGATGAATAGTAATGGATAATTTCTCTGGATCGAATCCGATCCACTCCGGGCTCGTCAGAAATTCCCATGCCCATACGATTGCTTCTTCCTTGAAGTAATCACCAATAGAGAAGTTTCCAAGCATCTCGAAGAATGTATGATGTCGCGCCGTCTTCCCAACGTTCTCGATATCGTTCGTACGAATCGATTTCTGCGAATTGGTAATGCGTGGGTTCTCTGGAATAACGCGTCCATCAAAATATTTCTTCAGCGTAGCAACCCCGCTATTAATCCAGAGCAGCGAAGCGTCGTCAATCGGGATTAATGGTGCACTCGGCTCGACTCTGTGGCCTTTGCTGACGAAGAAATCCAGGAATTTCTGGCGAATTTCAGCGGCTGACATATGTTTCATTTCAGCTTACCCCTCCATGCTTTACAATATAATAAATCAAGGGTGTTGATTATCCAGTATGATCCA
>NZ_KE952647.1:15476-28502 GCF_000466385.1 Aneurinibacillus aneurinilyticus ATCC 12856 | reverse complement strand
ACTCTGGATTATACTGGATAATCAACACCCTTGAGACTATAACTTAAAATTGGAAATGAGTTCGTAGTAACCCGCGTAACTGTAGGTGTCTGTTTGACATCGTTCGGTAAATCTACATTCGTCAACGACTGTTTGCTCTCATTTTCCGCAAGTCTCATATCAAAATCCATCGGGAAATAAAGGCTCATCAGCAAATCATCATATGAAGTAGTTTCGATATGTGTAAGCCCACCTATTGCACGAATAGCATCTGCTACCTTATCTGTAACGGTTTGCTTGATTTAATCAGTCTGATAAGATGGCACACGTAGAGAAACGAGCAACGTTGTCTTATTAATGCTTGGCAGATAGTCACGATGCATTTGAAACGCTGAAATCCCGCCCCATACAACAATGAGCACGATGCAGACTAAGAGAAGTACAGCTCTTTGCATTGAGGCTTCAATCATTTTCTTCATACTTTTCCCCCTTATTCTTGGTTTAACCATAATAAAAGGACTAACTCGTTGGTTAAAAAGTTCAGGAGGATTAAAAAAATAGACTGGAAATAATAGGGAGAGAATGGGATTATCCGAGAAAGAAATGAACTATTTTGGTGAAGTAACAGTCTATTTAAGTACTACTACATAAAAAAATAAGGAGAAAGGGTATGTAGATAGAACATGCAGAAGGAGGATAACCATTGGAGTATGTAACAGCTTGGATGGATCATTATGGATATTTTGCATTGCTTTTTATTTTTATGTTGGAGCTTATTGCTCTTCCCGTTCCAGGGGAGTTGTTAATGAGTTATACTGGTCTCCTTGTTTTTCAGGGATGACGAATATTCGTTTCCGTACCTTTGCTCTGTATGCGTACCCCGAAGCTTTTCTATATACGGGTACTTTTATTTCTCTTGGCAAAGTTTTGGGACCGCAATGGGAACACTTCTATGGTGTAATCAAGAAATACTTCATTATTGCTGGTATTGTTATTGCTGTGGCGATTGTGCTCTACTTGTTATACAAAAGCAACGTATCGGCAATAGGTGTCATTCTTGTCGTTGTAATGATTAGTCTCATTCAGGATTTCCTAGCAAACGAGTTCAAGCAGTTTGATGAGGTTGTAGGCATTCTCGTTCCATTATTTTTCGCTCCAAACTGGACACCCTGGATACAATGGTTTGCTTCTACATGCCGAACATCTTCCGTACACTTTTCCAAGTGAATACACGTTGATGGCTACTGCCGTTTACGGATTTATTGCCTTTTTACTTATTCGTCACCTCAAAAATCCAGTAGGAAGGGTGTTTGTCGGGATAAGTCGTTTGTATTTCAAAGTGGAATATCCAAGCGATATCACAGCAGGTTATGTTTTTGGAGGCGTATGGCTGAGCTTGAATATTGTATTGTTGGAAATAAATCGTTTACTACGCACGGCTAGAGCTGTAAACTCATGATTTACAACTTTTTTAATAGTTGAAATTATCCTGGTGTGTTGTTGTACTTACCCTTACTTTAATTATAGCAATTGGAATAAGTCGCATATATCTTGGCGTTCATTTCCCAAGTGATGTTGTCGCCGGGTTTGCAGCAGGAGGTGCCTGGGTAGCGAGCTGCATTGTTGCTTTGCATGTTATCCGGTATTACAAGGGGGAAAGGAAAGCGAAATGAACAACATATGGATATTAAGCTTTGTTAGCTTTTTTACAGACATGGGGACCTATATGGTGACTCCTTTAATACCTATTTTTCTTGCCTCATCAGGGCCTGTGATTATTGGAATTATCGATGGTTTATCAGAAAGTTTGGCAAGCGTGTTGAAATTTTATTCTGGGCGTCATTCAGATCGCTGGAAAAAAAGAAAAGGGCTGGCTATGATTGGGTATGGATTATCCGGTCTGGGTAGAATATTTCTCATTATTTCAAGTTCTTGGATGGGTGTATTTATATGGAAGCTTATTGATCGAACGGGAAAAGGGATTCGTACAGCTCCAAGAGATGCCCTTATATCAGAATCTGGAGGGAAAAAGAAGCAAGGAAGGGTTTTCGGGTTACATCAAATGATGGATATGTTAGGAGCTTCTATCGGGATTGGGGCTGCTTATTTTATTATACAAATGGAAGGGAATCAGAATTTTCATGTTGTTTTTCTTTATTCCTTACTTCCGGTTATCATTGGATGGATCTTACTATTCGGTATAAAGGAACAGAAACAGCAACGAGTAGAAACAGAAAAGTCATCTACAGTTCTTCCTAATCTTGATTGGAAACTTTTAAATCCAAATGTAAAAAAATTATTACTGATTGTATTTCTATTTACCATTGTCAATTCATCAAATGCGTTTCTTTTGTTAAGAGCAACAGATTTAGGGATTTCTACCGCTAATGTTTTATTATTATATTTAATCTTTCACCTTACTGCATCTGCTTTTTCTTATATCTCCGGAGCTTTTTCAGATCGGTTCGGGCGAAGAGGAATACTAACAGTGGGTTATGCATTATATGGCTTTGTATATATTGGTTTTGCAGAAGTAACCACGATATTTGGCCTGATCGTTCTTTTTACGTTATATGGACTCTATTCAGCCTTAACTAAGGGCATTGAAAAAGCGTTGGTTGCTGATATAGCCAACCCGGGTGTCAAAGGAACTGCACTTGGTTTCTATGCGATGGTTACGGGAATTGGCCTATTTCCGGCTTCTTTACTTACAGGCTGGTTATGGCAGATATTTGGTGCTCAGGTTTCATTCTATATAAACGGTATCATCGCTATAGTTACATCTCTTTTGTTATTTAAAGTACTCTCTTTCAAAGCAAGGAAAACAACGTAGAAACATAAGGGATTATGTTTATATATACGATAATTAGAAAAGGTCAATAAGATTAGCTTGTGATAAATTTTTACACCTATCTTGGCTAAACCTCATCGCCATCAAGCTAGGAGCAACAAATACTCCCAAAGTAAAAAATACGCTATTCTTTCTCTATGACCGTTGAAAGGATGGCGTAGGATTCGCAAAAATAGTCAGTTAATTCTAAGTTATTAATTAGTGAGAACTAACTACGAGAATAGTAGTTTTCAATGATTTACCATCGTAAATGATCTAGGTGTCAATGATTCGAGAAGGTTTATATATTAAAAGAGCTAGTTTGTGAGGTGAGTTGATGATACATATTAATATAACTTAATTATAAATTAAAAATAATAATTTTATCATTTTGAAAATTAAAAATATAATAAAATCAGTTAATTCTCAATAGTTGATGAACAAACTGGCGCGAAAGAGTTAACACACTACGAATAGCTTCAAAACTTTCATAGGAAGAGGGGATATAAGTGAGCAATGTAAAAGATGTAGCAGCATTAGCTGCCAATCATGTTAATCCAGACGACTTGCCTTGGATTCCTTATTTTGGGGAGGCAAAATTTAAATTGCTTAAGGTCAATCCAGTCACAGGGCAAAATCTTACCCTATTAAAAGTCCCGCCGGGTATGCAACTTCCTCCCCATTTTCATTCTGGTACAGTCATTGTGTATACCATTCAGGGAGTTTGGAGGTACGTTGAGGATGATTGGATCTCCAGAGTAGGTGATATCGTTTATGAACCTGCTGGCTCCAAGCATACACCGAATGGCTTAGGGGATGAGGATGTTATTACGCTTAATATAGTCGAAGGAACATTAGACTATTTGGGCGAGGGTGGTGAAATTATTGCAAGAGATAATTGGGAGTCATTTCTGAAAAGATACCTTGCTTACTGTGCGTCTGAAGGAATTGAAGCTGTAGATGTAACCAAATTTTAAAAGATATAAAGAAGAGAAGCTCAGCGCCCATGTGCGACTGAAATACTTCTCTTTTTTTTTGCTTAATTCTTTATAATTTCAGATTTTAGAAAATGAATGTATTTGTTAGCAAAAGTAGATAAATGTTTAACCTCTGATCGAACCAACCCGATAGAAATATTTACAGGCCTATGATTAACCAAATCCACGGGAATAATATCCCCCTTTATAACAGGGGGATAATTTTTCATTAGGAAATCAGGAGCAAATGTAATAGCCAAACCTTCAACGATGGCTTGGAGAACTCCATCCATATTATTTGCTGTAAATAAAATTTTCAAGGGCTTGTACTCATTAAAGAAATCCTGAACAAAACACTGCATTGATTCACTGTTATATGTGACGAGAGTTTGATCGAAAATATCATGCGGAGTTATGGTACTAAGAAATGCTAATGGGGAATGCTTAGAAACATAGACCTTTGGCTTTCCCTCAAGTAGTGCTTCAAAAGCAATGCCATCCATGTTTATGTTCCAATTAGTTGAATATGTAATCAGTCCGATGTCGGTCTTATGCTGGCGAACATCTCCAATCACGGCAGGTGCCCATTTTTCGGAAACCTCTACATTTGCGCGCGGATAATCATGTCTAAAAGCGGCTATGGCTTTTACCAAAAACGTTGTCATGCCGGGGGCAGAAGATACTTTTAGTTCTTCCACTTCCGTAGGACTAAATGAGTTAGCAGTCTCTTTTATTTCTTCAACCTTCCTCAGTACTTCGTAGGCTTGTTTCAGAATGATTCTACCTTCATCAGTTGGTATTGCACCATGTCCTCGTGAACGATTAAAAATTTTAAGTCCTAGCTCCTTTTCTAAGCTGGTAATGGACTGACTGATACCGGATTGGGTCACATGTAGATTTTGTGCTGCTATAGACAGGGAGCGGTATTTTGCAACTTCAACAATATAGAGCAAATGTTCAAGATTCATAACCTTCCACCCACTTTAAATATTAGTCATGGTTACTTGTAAGTAAAAATATTTAATTTTATTTAAATACAATTTATGAGTATAATCAAGTTGATATTTCTAAAGAGTAATAATAATCTAAACATTCTTTACTCAGAAATACATTATTGAAGGAGGATTATTTATGAGATCGATTTTAAAAGAAAAAGTGCAAGATCCAGCAGCGTGGAAGGGAAGTGATCTAGCAAATGATGATTCATGGATTTATTGTATGTCTGAAAAAATGATTACCTCTCTTGAAAACGCTTTATTTCATGTGAAACAAAAGGGGTTACAAGCACCTGATTTTAACAAGGAGGATTTCCCGATTCCGGATCTGTCTGACGAAATTGCTTATTTTGTTGACGAACTGGAGAATGGGAGAGGGTTTCTATTACTTCGTGGATTACCGATGAAAAGATATACAGATGAAGAAGCGAGCATCATTTACTGGGGTCTCGGACTTCATATGGGCATTCCGGTAACGCAAAACGCAAGAGGGGATCTCTTAGGGCATGTCGTTGACCAAGGTCTCAGCTTAGAAGATTCAAATGTGCGTGGGTACCAAACGAAGCTACACCTTCCCTTCCATGCAGATGGTTCTGATGTGGTAGGCTTATTAAGCCTCCGTAAAGCAAAATCGGGGGGGTTCAGCAGTATCGTAAGCTCGATGGCTGTTTACAATGAAATTCTGGAGAAGTACCCAGAGTACCTTGGCATTCTCTTTCGCCCGTTCATCTTTGACCGTCGTGGTGAGGAGGGACCAGGTGAGTCTCCTGTATTTACATCACCCATCTTTAGTTATTACGATGGGAAATTGAGCTGCAGGTATGTCCGTACATTTATCGAATCAGCTCAAGCAAAAACAGGGATCTATTTATCAAAGGTTGAAATCGAAGCATTAGACGTACTCGATTCCATCCTTCATGATGAAAACATGCACTATAATATGATGATGGAACCAGGCGATATACAATTTGTTAATAATTATACAATGCTGCATTCGCGTACTGTATACGAAGATTATGAAGAGCCTGAACACAAACGCCACCTGCTAAGATTATGGCTCACGATGCCAAACGGTCGGGAAATTGCACCCGATTTCGCGATGTATATTGATGAACATACAGGAAAACCGGGGCGCGGCGGTATTCCTGTACGCAAAAAAACAGCTGGTGGTATTGTAGAAAACTTGAGGTAATTGGGTTTAAACTCAGAAATTTTCTTTAAATAAAGTATTTTATAAGGACATCAGTTGATTCATGTGAGGGGGAAGTACTTTTCAGAGCTTGGGAAAGTTACCCCTCAAATGGTGAAAAGCAGGGGGTTTTTATGCCTAGCACTCCAAAATACTCTTGGGTTATATTACTATTCTTAGTTCTTTCCGGGATGATCAACCAGGTTGATAAAATTATCATTGGTTTGGTTTCCGTTCCTCTTATGGAGGAGCTGCATTTAAGCCCTTCTCAGTGGGGACTTGTAGGGAGTTCGTTCTTTTGGTTCTTTATCTTTTCCTCTATCGTACTTGGAGGCATGGCCGATTCGAAAAACACGAAAAAAATGCTAACTTGGCTGTCCTTGATATGGTTGACTGTTCAATTTGCCACCCCTTTTGTTTCTAGTCTGTCTATGCTCATATTCACAAGAATGATTCTAGGGGCAGGCGAGGGCCCGGCTCCGGCTCTATCAACCGCTATAATTGGAAAATGGTTTCCGAAACATAGACATGGGATCGGCTTTGGCGCTGTTTTATTAGGAACAACAGGCGGGTCTGCGATTGCTTCGCCACTATTAATCTCATTGATCGATCAATATGGATGGAGATCTGCATTTGTAGCCATGGGTATTGTTGGGCTTATTGCGCTAGGTCTTTGGATGATTTTCGGGAAAGAAAATCCGCAAGAAATCGGGATGCCTTCTTTTGCTCAAAAGGAAACGAATTCGACCATGCTCTCTCAAGTTTCTTGGCGTCAGTTTCTTCCGTATTTATTTTCTAAAAATTTTGTTTTTACTGCTTTATGTGGGGGGTGTGCCTATTGGTTACTGTCTGTTCAAGCGGTATGGTTTCCGGCGTACTTTTCTAAGATTCAACATTTTGACGGTCAAACATTAAAATTAGCCGTGGCCCTGCCCTTTTTTTTCGCAGCCTTTTGCCAACTTGGATTTTCTATGCTATCAGATTGGCTTTATCGCAAAACAGGGGACATTCGTAAATCGAGAATCAATCTTGCCGGTTTCATGATGGTACTATCCGCTGTTTGTGTATATCTAGAAAATATTGTGAGTTCCACTAATCTTAAGATATTGTTTTTTACTCTTGCTCCAGGTCTTTCATATGTTATTCTTTCACTTGCACCTGCCATTTTGATGGATTTTTTCTCTCCCAAAAATATTGGAAAAGCACAAGGAGTGTTTATTGCTCTTTCAAGTTCAACCAGTATTATTGCTCCACTGGTATTTGGATATCTTATTCAATATGCAACGACTGAGGCAATAGGATATCAGTATGCGTTTCAAGCAACTTCTTTCGTTATGTTCGTTATCGGATTGTTGTTTTGGGTCGGTGTACGCCCCGTAAAGAAAAAACATACAACGATAACATCAGAGGATCAAGTGATTGTTTAAGTAGCAATTGAATTTATTCGCAGCCATCACACCCTCTTGTCAAAGACACCTTTCAAGAAAGTTGAGTTATCAATAACATACATGAATGGAGATGAGAAATATGGATAAAACCGTAAATCTTAAAAAATACATTAAAGGACTTGAAGAAAAATTGTTACGGCCAGAAGTTCGCACAAATCCAGAAAAACTAAATGAACTGCTTGCAGATGAATTTTTTGAATATGGAAGTTCGGGAAATATATTTTCAAAAAATGATTGCATTGATGCCGTTAAAATTGGTGGCACATTTAAAATGACCCTTCATAATTTTAATATGCATACTTTAGCTGATGATGTAGTACTGGCTACTTTTCAAATAAATGATGAAACAAGAAATCGACATACCTTGCGTAGTTCTATTTGGAAATACAAAAATGGAAGATGGCAATTGTTTTTTCATCAAGGCACAATAACTAATGTATAACCTTAGCCTTTTACTGTACTATCGGAAATTCCTTTACATTTGGAACCAATCACCTAGCGGATATTTTATATAACCCTTAAATCTAAAAGACTTCCTTGTCAGAGAATAGATATAGGGAGCCATCCCCAATCTGTTGAGTTTGTTAATCACTTACTCAATTCGAGATTTAGGGAGATGCTCCTTTTTTATAACTCTTATTGGATGTAATCGGAGTATTGCTACCATCAACAAAGATTGGGAAGCGGTCGTCAAAACGATCCTAAATTAGGGAGGTATTAGTAACCGAAATGATTTGCATTTAGTGATAGGCACAATAAAACAAGCTACAAAAAGGCGTGATGTAAAAGGAAGCATCATACACAGTGATCAAGGTTTTCAGTATACATTTTGCCAATACTATAACTTACTACAAAAGCACGGTGTAGTTCCTAGTATGTCCAGAAAAGAAAACTGCTCAAAGTATGTATGGAAAATCTTTTTGGGCACTTAGAGTCCGAAAAATATATCTTAATAAATATTAGACAACCTTAGTCCAATTGAATATGAACTAAGGTTGCATAAAAAGTGAATCAAACTCTGATTAAAGCAGTCAGTTCTTTAGCTAACAGAACATTAAGTTGGTTGAGTTACATATATCAATTATCATTTTGAAAGCTAAAGGAGGGGTTGTTTTAAGTCTATCTACTTAATAGGGATATGTTCATTTAGGGAGGCTCGTTAAAAAAACAATAACTTTTATATTTAACTTGTCCTAGCTTTTTAGTAAAAAACGGTATTCCCTATGCCACCGGTTACCGAAATGACATCGCCAGTAATCGATACCGACAAAGGTGAAGCTAGGAAGGTAACGACATAGGCAATTTCCTCCGCTGTAATCAAGCGGCCGCTCGGATTCATTTCTGCTGCCTTACGTAAAGCCTCCTCATTAGGGAAGCGGTCTCTAATCGTTTCCGTGTCTGCAATACCTGGATAAACAGCATTGACGTTAATTCCATGCTTTCCTAATTCCAATGATGCGGATTTTGTTAAATGGATAACCGATGCATTACGTGGACCGGAACTAAAATAATTGCCACCTATTCTAGCAGCCAGACCACTTATGTTGATGATACGCCCCCAATTATTTTTTATCATATAAGGAGCAACAGCTCGTGTACAACGAAAATAGCCCATATACTTTTCTTCAAAATCTCTTAAAATAAGTTCATCTTTAATGCGGTTAAAATCTTCCGGCTCTCCACCGCCAACGCGGGCCCCGCTATTGATTAGAATATCAATACTCCCCATCGCTGCTGCTGATTTTTCAACTAAATTTAGGATAGAGTCAGGATTCGAGGTATCCGCCACAATTGGATAGATATTTCTTTTTGTTTCTTCGGCTAATTCCTCTGCAGTGATCTTTAGTGAAGATTCGTTTCTTGCACAAATCGTACAATCTACACCTTCCAGAGCCAACTGACGGGCAATAGCTTTACCAATTCCTCGGCTTCCTCCTGTAATGAGTGCTTTTTTTCCAGATAACTTTAAGTCCATATAAATGACCTCCTGTTTCGATTCAACACGTTAGCTGACTAAGCTTTAAAGTGATTTTTGTGAATATTAAATCTCTTATACGTTGATTATATTTATAAATTGCACGTAAAGAAAATTAAATATTTTAATTTGTAATTAAGTATTACTAATTTGAGATTTAAGAAGGTAGGTAAATGTTTATCCTCTGATCGAATTAACCCTAAAGAAGTATTTACAGGGCTATGATCTAACTTCCCTAGGATTAAATGAGTTAGCTGTTTCTTTTATTTCTTCAATATTTCTCTGATATTAATGATACTTACTTGCAAGTAAAAATCTTTAATTTTATTTTATTTTGGTTTATAAGTATAATCGAAACAACAATTCTAAATAGTAAAAATATTATTAATAGTCCAAGTAAGATCTGTTTAAAACACCTTAGTATGAGTAAAAGGAGGAACATTATGTAATGAACTATCATTTAGACGGAAATTTGAAGAGAAGTGCAAGTCATTTCCCAGATCGTAATGCCTACATCTATGGAGATAAAGGTGTTACATACAAAGAACTAAATCAGCTCGTGAATCGATTCGCTGCCGGTTTGTCTGCCCGAGGAATCGAGAAGGGAGATGGAGTAGCTCTTTTATTAGGAAACAGTCCTGAATTTGTCATTGCGTACTATGGCATTTTACGCCTCGGTGCATTCGCTGTTCCGATTAATCCTTTGTTTACCCAAGGAGAAATTAACTACGTTTTAGACAATAGTCAAGCCAAAGCAATCATCGCCCATGTATCCGCAGAACAGAAGTTGCTAGAAATAAAGGAACAATTGGAAAATCTAAAGTTCGTTATTTATACAGATGCGGAGGATCAAGAGGGAACATGGGAACATCTCATGGAAGCAGGCGATCACACATATGAAAGCCCTTTCGTCGATCAGGAAGACCTCGCCGTCATTCTATACACATCAGGAACAACTGGTAAACCAAAGGGTGCTATGTTATCTCATCGAAACTTGGCTTCTAATGCAGACTCCGTTTCCAAATGGCTTGAAATGCATGAGGAAGATCGCGTCATGGCTGTTCTACCGATGTTTCATGTTTTTAGTATGACTGTCTGCCTGAATGCCCCAATTGCTTGCGGGGCAACCGTCCTTATTGTGCCGAGATTTAGCTCCCTTGATGTAGTCAGTATCATTCGAGAAAAAAAGGCAACTGTGTTTGTTGGAGTTCCTACGATGTACAATTTTATTTTTCAACTATCTGAAGCAACCATGGAGGATTTCTTATCTATTCGCTTGTGTATTTCTGGGGGTGCTTCCATTCCGATTGAACTGTTGCAAAAATTTGAAAGCAAATATAACGTTTTTATCTTGGAAGGGTATGGTCTTTCGGAAACAGCTCCTGTCGTCGCTTTTAACCCTTTAAGGGGAACCCGCAAACCTGGTTCTGTTGGTTTAAATATCCCGGATACCAAGAGCAAGGTGATAGATGAGAATGGAAAAGAAGTGCCGAGAGGGGAAGTCGGAGAATTAGTCGTTCAAGGGCCAAATGTAATGAAGGGATACTTGGATATGCCAGAAGCTACATCAGCTGTTTTAATAGATGAATGGTTTTACACTGGTGATCTAGCCCGAATGGATGAGGAAGGATACATCTACATTGTGGATCGCAAAAAGGACATGATTATCGTTGGCGGATACAATGTCTATCCTCGGGAAGTAGAGGAAGTACTGTATGAACATCCTGCCATCGTAGAGGCGGCTGTGATCGGTGTTCCGGATGAAGAATATGGAGAAAGCATAAAGGCTTATGTTGTCGTCAAGGATAAACAGCTCACCATGGATGATATGATTCGATTCTGTCAGGATAAGCTGGTAAAATACAAACTTCCTAGATATGTAGAATTTTTAAAGGAGTTACCCAAGAACTCAACAGGGAAAATTTTGCGCAGAGAATTAAGGCAACTGACTGAAGTTAAGTAAAAAATAAACCATATTATTGAAGGAGGATTATTTATGAGCTCCATTTTAAAGAAAAAAGTACAAGGACCAGTAGCGTGGAAAGGGAGTGATCTAGCAAAAGATGATTCATGGATTTATTGCATGTCTGAAAAAATGATTACCTCTCTTGAAAACGCTTTATTTCATGTGAAACAAAAGGGGTTACAAGCACCTGATTTTAACAAGGAGGATTTCCCGATTCCGGATCTGTCTGACGAAATTGCTTATTTTGTTGACGAACTGGAGAATGGGAGAGGGTTTCTATTACTTCGTGGATTACCGATGAAAAGATATACAGATGAAGAAGCGAGCATCATTTACTGGGGTCTCGGACTTCACATGGGCATTCCGGTAACGCAAAACGCAAAAGGTGACCTCTTAGGACATATTAAAGACAGAGGCCTCGACTTTACTAATACAAGTGTACGTGCTTACCAAACGAATGTGCATCTTCCCTATCACACAGATTTATCGGATGTAGTCGGATTACTAAGTCTTCGTAAAGCGAAAACTGGTGGTTTAAGCAGTCTTACAAGTGCAATGACTCTTTATAATGAAATTTTGGAGAAGTACCCAGAGTATCTTGGCATTCTCTATCGCCCACTCCCCCATGATCGTCGTGGGGAAGAAGCGCCAGGTGAATCTCCTGTATTTACATCACCGATTTTTAGTTATTACGATGGGAAATTGAGCTGTAGATATATGCGTTATTATGTCGAATCGGCACAAGAAAAAACAGGTATCAAACTGTCGAAAATGGAAATCGAAGCATTTGACTTAATCGACTCCCTCCTTCATGATGGAAACTTGCAGATTGATATGATGATGGAACCGGGTGATATGCAATTCGTTAATAATTATACCGTTCTTCATTCACGTACAGTATTTGAAGATTATGAAGAAGAGAAACGCAGACGTCATTTATTAAGATTGTGGCTGACAATGCCAAATGGCCGAGAAGTTGCCCCAGATTTCGAGGTGTTTAGCGGTGGTATTCCCGTACGTGAAAAAACTGCTGGCGGAATTATAGAAAACTTAAGGTAATCGAGCTTACATTCGAAAATCCTTCTTTAATAAAGCGTTTTATAAGGGCACTGGTTGATTCATATGAGGGGGGGAGACCTTTTTAGATTTCAGAAGAGGTACTCCCTAATACAATACAGAGTAGGGGAGATTATTATACAGAACACTCCAAAATACTCCTGGATTATCTTATTGTTTCTGGTTCTCGTGGCTATGATCAATCAAATTGATAAAATTATCATTGGTTTGGTTTCCGTTCCCCTCATGAAAGAGTTACATTTAAGTCCTTCCCAGTGGGGACTTGTGGGAAGTTCCTTTTATTTGATTTTTACCCTTACCTCGATTTTACTTGGTGGCATGGCCGATTCCAAAAACACAAAAAAAATGTTTATTTGGTTGTCGTGGATATGGTTGACTGTTCAATTTGCCACACCGTTTGTTACCAGTCTATCTCTGCTAGTGTTGACAAGAATGATCTTGGGAGCAGGCGAAGGTCCAGCAGCTGCTGTAGTAACTGCAATGTTAGGAAAATGGTTCCCGAAAGAAAGACATGGGATCAGCTATGCCACTGTTCTGTTTGGAACAATGATCGGACCTGCGATTGCTTCGCCACTATTAATCTCATTGAT
>NZ_KE952647.1:0-15376 GCF_000466385.1 Aneurinibacillus aneurinilyticus ATCC 12856 | reverse complement strand
TCTCATTGATCGATCAATATGGATGGAGATCTGCTTTTGTAGCCATGGGTATTGTTGGAATGATTTGGGTAGGTTTTTGGCTGTTTTACGGTAAAGAGAGTCCACAAGAAATCGGGTTGCCTTCATTTGATAAAGAGGAGCAGCATTCATCAACGTTCTCTAGGGTTTCTTGGCGTCAGTTTCTTCCGTATTTATTTTCTAAAAATTTTGTTTTTATCGTTTTGAGTGGAGGGTGCGCCTATTGGTTATTATCCATTCAAGTGATATGGTATCCAGCATACTTTACCAAAATTCAACATTTCAATGGCGAAACATTAAAACTAGCGGTGGCGCTACCTTTTCTTTTCGCTGCCATTAGTCAAATTGGATTTGCCATACTATCAGATAGGCTTTATCGAAAAACAAAGGATATTCGTAAAGCACGGGTAAATCTTGCGGGTTTTTCGATGGTGCTATCCGCTATTTGTTTATGCCTTGGAAGTGTCGTGAGTTCGAGTGCTCTCTCGATACTGTTCTTCACGCTTGCTCCAGGTTTAGGGATTCTCGTTCTTTCAATCGGACCTGCCGTATTGATGGACCTTTTTTCTGCCCAAAACATCGGAAAGGCACAAGGGATGTACATTGCTCTTTCAAATACAGGAAGTATGATTGCTCCACTCGCATTCGGTTATCTTATTCAACACGCAGCGACTGAGGCAATGGGATATCATTATGGGTTTCAAGTAGCTTCCCTTGTTATGTTCGTTATCGGATTGTTGTTTTGGATCGGTGTACGTCCCACAAAGAAAAGTCATTCAACGATAAAAGCAGAGGAGCAGGTTAGCATTTAAATACCATATATCTAGGAGGAGATCTAAAATGTCATTTGAAAAAATGTTTGATTTAACAGGACAAACAGCAATGGTTACAGGAGGCAGTAGTGGATTAGGGCGTTTTATGGCATTGGCGTTGGCGGAAGCAGGTGCAAACATTGTAGTATGTTCGCGTCGCATAGAGGTTTGTGAGAAGGTTGTGAAAGAAATCGAAGCGTTAGGAAGACAAGCACTCGCCCTGGTATTAGATGTCACAAATCCTGAATCCGTGCGTCAGGGTGTTGACAAAGCCATTTCTCATTTTGGAAAGATTGAAATTTTAATCAACAGTAGCGGAACGGTTTCGGAATCGCCAGCTACCGAAATGGCTTTAAAACAATGGCAAGACATGATCGATACAAATGTTACCGGAACATTCTTGATGTGTCAGGCTGTTGGAAGACATATGATCGAGAACCAATACGGAAAAATCATTAACATTTCTTCTATTGTTGGATGTAAAGGTACGGACCCGGAAATAGTAGATTCTGTAGGATATACAACAAGCAAGGGTGCAGTGATGACTTTAACGAAAGATCTTGCTGTCAAGTGGGGTCGCCATGGAGTGAATGTGAATTCCATTGCTCCTGGAATTTTCCAAACTGGAATGAATGACCCTGAAGTACCAGGAACGCTTGTACAAAAAGCCGGCCCGATTCTTTCTTCCCAGGTTCCATTAAGAAGATTAGGCGAAGATAATGATTTAGTAGGAGCTGTCCTTTACTTTGCCTCTGCAGCTTCTAATTATTGTACAGGACAAATATTAGCCGTTGATGGAGGAATGGGGACTAAGTAAAAAAGCTTGGAAATATATAAGGAAATGATTTGGCGCTAAAATATTTAGGGCGATCATACATCCTGTGATCGCTCTATCTTCAATAAAGAAGTTATTGGAGATTTTCCAATACTGGAGTTGCTTATGGGGTATGGACTGGTATTGGTAGTATAGAAATCACTTTAGTTAGTGTTTTATAGTTTAAAGAACGTATTCGTATTTCGGAGTTTATATCACTTGGTCTTATTTTAATAGGGGTCATTGATTTAAAGATGATATCGTAGTAACGTAGGCATTGAGATTAAAGTTTTCAAAAGGCTTTACCGAGCCAGTGGAAATAGATTATATTCATCGTAGAGCAGAATTTCAAATTATCATCGATCCAAAGTATCAAGGTCATGGCTATGCTGTTATTGCAACTCGTTTGGCAATGGATTACGCCTTCTCTGTATTAAATATGCATAAGCTTTATCTAGTAGTGGATAAGAAAAATGAAAAGGCGATTCATATTTACAAAAAAGTTGGTTTTTCAGTTGAAGGTGAGCTGAAGGATGAATTTTTCATTGACGGCAGCTATCATAACGCCATAAGAATGTGTATTTTTCAGCAGCAGTACCTAGAAATGAAATAATAAGTTATCGTGTTACCCTCTTAAAGAGGTAGTGACAAGGTTCCTGCTCTAGTCCGTGACATATTTTCCTCTAAAAGTAAAACCTCGTTGACATCCAACGAGGTTTTACTTTTAGAGGAAGAGCACCAGGCAGAACCATGTGGACAGTCAACTTTTCCTATAGCATAAGGACAGCGAAACTTTATGTACTGTTTGTCTGTAATGCCCCCTAATATGCCATGTCAAAACCCATGGAGCAACGTGGTGTTCCGTTAGTCGAAAATCCTTTCGGTGGATCTTTTTCATTACGTACATTGAGTGGAATAATCGCTTGTGCCTTTAGTTTGTGAGCAACTTCATCATTCTTTAACTGATTCATAGCCTGCATCCATCATGACAAACTTAATGTTGGTATTTGAAGCTTCAGCTGCTTTACTCATCAAAGTAGGCTCTATGTCGCCATCATTTACATGACTAAGTGTGACGTCTGCAGCAATAGGGAGCTCATTTTCCGTATCAACGGCAAGATAAATTTGGAAAAGTGGGCATTTTTTATGTGGAATCTCCCCTTTTGTAACCTGATATTCATTTTCAGTTCATATTGATTATTTAAAATCAATATAAACTGATGGATTGGTTTATTAAAAGTAATGCATATAACTTTTATAGACGTTAGGGTTACTTTTCAAATCTCTTCTATCTATAATTGATGGATATGATTTACAACAATAAAGTTAAGAGGTTTTTAATCATAAGTACTGGGTAATAATTTGGTTCAAGGCAGGTAATTTATAATTGTAACCTAGATGAACAGCAAATGAACTAAGAATAGAAGAAGGTGTATTAGATTTGGTAATTCATATTTTAGTTGCAGATGATGACCCGTACATTCGAGAATTATTACGTTTCACCCTCAATAAGGAAGGATACATCATGTTTGAAGCGGAAGACGGTGAACAAGCCTCTTATGTATTGGAAAACCAGCAAGTGCACCTGGCCATTGTAGACATTATGATGCCAGCAAAAAATGGTTGGGAACTTTGTGAAGAAATACGCCGGTATTATGATATCCCTGTCATTATGTTGACTGCAAAAGGAGAGATAGAGGATAAAGAAAAAGGCTTTTTATCAGGGACCGATGATTATGTTGTAAAACCATTTGAGCCGAAGGAGTTATTGTTTCGAGTCAAAGCGTTATTGCGACGTTATCAAATGGTTTCATCAGAAATGATTAAGTTAAACAATACGTTTATCGATAGGAAAAGTTATGAAGTGAAAATCGGTAAAGAAGTCATCAGTATGCCACTTAAAGAATTTGAGCTATTATCACAATTAGCAAGTAATCCAGGACGTATTTTTACGAGGGAGCAGTTAATCGAATTGATTTGGGGCACAGATTATGAAGGAGATAGCCGGACGATCGATGTACATATCAAACGCTTGCGTGAGCGCTTCTCTAATAAAACCAACGACTTTGTTATCACAACAATACGTGGCTTAGGATATAAGCTTGAGGTATGTGAAGAATGAAGACACTTTATATACGTATTGTTATTACGTTCATCTTGATTTCAATAATTAGCAGCATTCTTGCACTTGCATTTTCTAACGTGTATTACTTTGAAAAGCTGAGAGGATATAACGAACAAAAAATTCTAAAGATAGGAAAGGAAATCCGAGCGCTATATGAGCAAATGCCAAATCTTGATTTGGACAATTATTTGTCTCATATCGCAAACATGGGATTTCAAATTTATGCCGTTAATAGTCAGCTACAAGGTACCTTCTATGGAGATCCTTTTAAACATCAGCAATTCGAAAAGGAGAACATCCGTCGTGTGCTAGAGGGAGAAACCTATCATGGAGTTTTAGAAGAACATCATTTACTGATGGCTACTGGATTTTTTGAAAATAGCATTCGAAATAGTGTAGGTCTTCCGGTAAAAGTAAATGGACAAACCTATGCTTTATTTATACGTCCAAATTTGGAGCAGCAAATTGGTGAGGTACGAATATTACTGGCGGTACTGTTGGGGCTTACTTTTTTATTTAGCCTTGTTTTGATTGTTATTTTAACCCGATACATTGTGAAACCTCTAAAAAAGTTAACGGAAGCGACGAATAAAATTGTTAGTGGGGATTATGACATCGAAATGGACATTTCGCGGCAGGATGAAATCGGAAATTTATCTCGGCATTTTACGCATATGGCACATTCATTAAAACAACTTGATGATATGAGACAAGAATTTGTTGCCAATGTATCACACGAAATACAATCCCCCTTAACATCGATCCAAGGTTTCGCTCAAGCAATTTCTAATAAAGAAGTAACGCCCGAAGAAGAAGAGCGATACCTTCAAATCATTGAAGAAGAAAGCCGACGCCTGTCATCTTTAAGTAAGCAGCTCTTAACCCTTGCAGCATTGGACAAAGAAGTCGGTGCCATGAAACGTGTTGCTTTTCGTTTGGATGAACAAATCCGCCAAGTCTTAATCGTCACGGAATGGCAATGGACGGAGAAACAATTGTCGGTGGAATTGAGCTTGTCTGACATCGTAATTAACGCTGATCCCCAGCTTTTATATCAAGTATGGCTTAACCTTGTTACAAACAGCATCAAGTTTTCCCATTCAGGAGGAGTCATTCGAATTGAAGCTTTTGTTGAACAGGACATTATAGTGAAGATTAGTGATACAGGAATCGGTATACCTAAATCGGAGCTACCTCATATTTTCGAACGATTTTACAAAGCAGATAAGGCAAGGAATCGTTCCCGTTCGGGAAGCGGATTGGGATTGTCCATTGCCAAAAAAATTATTGCTCTACATGATGGAAGCATTGAAGTGCAAAGTGAATTCGGTAAAGGAACCATTTTTACGGTACGGTTACCTCGCTTGTAATCTTTCGTTCATCGTACGTTCATATTCCTGTCCTAGAATGACATGAGAGTAAGGACAGGAGGTTAAGAACATAATGAATCGTCTCATACACCAATTGGCTCGCTTCTAAGTAGCCCGAAAGGTGCCAAAATTGTTTTAGTCGGTTGGCTTCTTGTTATCATCGCGCTAAGCGGAATCGCACCAGGAGCCAAAAAATATGCGATAAGCAGCGGTGAAGGAAGTATACACGACGACACCCCTTCAGCTGTGGCTCAAACATTAGTAGATGAACAATTTCCTACCAAAGATGGGGTAGTGGCATTGCTCGTCTTTCATGGACAGAGCGCAATGACTGCAGAGCAACGCGCAAAAATTACAGAAATCAGTAAATGGCTTTCCTCTGACAATAAACCGAAGTATGTAGCCAGTGCCTTGCCGTTTCATCGTTTTCCAAAAGCCGTACAGGACAAAATGTTTTCCAAAGATCAAACGACCATCCTGCTGAATATTGCCATGCAAAAAGGGATAGAATCAGACCAAATATATGAGACGTTGCAACAGATCAGAAGTTACGTGGAACAAATAGGAATAGAAAATTTGCAGTTTGAAATAACGGGACCGGCTGGTATTGCCGCGGATACGATTACACTTTTCAAAAATGCTGACTTCGTTTTGATGTTTGCAACGATTGGATTGATTCTGGTCATTCTGGTCATCATTTATCGTTCCCCTCTTCTTGCTGTTATTCCGTTAGTTATTGCAGGAATGGTGTATCAGGTAGTGGATCGGATATTAGGATTAGCAGCCAAAAACGGATGGTTTGTCGTAGACAAGCAAGCTCTTTCTATTATGATGATCCTGTTATTTGCTGTACTAACAGATTACTGCCTGTTCGTTTTATCCCGCTATCGGGAAGAGTTAAAAAAGGTTGGCTCAAAATATGATGCCATGAAAGTCGCATTGACTCAAGTAACAGAACCCATTTTATTCAGCGGTGGAACGGTGTTAATTGCTATGGTGACGCTGTTCACGGCGATATTTAAACCATATCACTACTTTGCCCCGGTGTTTTCTGTCGCCATGGGGGTGATTCTTCTCGCAGGAATAACACTGATTCCGGCTATGTTTGCCTTGGTAGGACGAACAGCGTTTTGGCCCTTCGTTCCGAAGATAGAGGACAAAGAAAGAAAGCCGGCTGGATTTTGGACAAAAATGGGTGCTTTCGTAACGAAGAAACCAGCAATTACGGCAGGTGTTCTACTTATTCTGCTCGTCCTTGCCTCCCTGAATATGGGAACAATGAAATATTCATTTAACCTGATGAATTCATTCCCAAGCGATATTTCATCCCGTCAAGGATTTGAGATTTTAGAAGAACAGTTTTCGCCAGGACAATTAGCACCAGTGTCTGTCATTTTGCAGTCAGACAAGGAAATCGCATTAGAACCATCTTTTGTTAAAAAAGTAGCTTCCTTGACACAATCATTGAAGAAACAGGGAAACATAAAAGCAATTACACCGGACATTACGCCGGACCTGTCCAAAGCGAATGCCACCTTGCCAAGAAATTTCTTGTCGCAGGAAAATCATGCGATTAAGCTTCAAATGACTTTGCAAGAAAACCCTTATGACGAGGTGGCTTTGGATTTACTGGACACATTGCGAAACAATAGCGAGAAACTGTTAAAAGAAAGTGGTTTTGATCCTTCACGATATTCCTTGCATTATGCTGGGCAAACGGCGGAGCAATTGGATGTACGGAACATGAATCAACAAGATACCATCATGGTATTTTCACTGATTACAGTGCTCATTACCGTTATGCTTATATTCCAGGCTCGATCTGTTAGGTTAGCAATGACGATGATAGTGACGATGTTACTTTCGTACGCAGCAACTTTGGGTCTGGGCTGGATGGTATTCCACAGTATCTTAGGATACGATTCGATCAGCTATCGCTTACCTGTATACACATTTGTTTTCCTTATCGCATTAGGTGTCGATTATAACATTATGCTTGTATCACGAATTAGGGAGGAGGCGCGAAACTATGAGTGGGAGCAGGCCGTAAGCCGTGGCGTGGCTTTAACAGGCGGTGTTATCTCATCAGCGGGCATTATACTCGCGGCTACATTTTGTGTACTTATCACGCAACCACTACAGGAACTTTTTCTGTTTGGTTTAACAATGGGAATGGGAATTTTAATCGACACGTTCCTTGTTCGAGGGATGCTACTTCCTGCAATCATTACTCTTATTGGAAAGCGAAGCAATAGAAAGAAACAGTCTGTACCTATTTCAATGGATTAGAAAGAGCGTAAAAAGGAGGGGAATGCATGTTTGGATTTATGTTGTTTTTACACCTTACGGGTTTATTTACTTGGCTTGGCTCATTATTTGCCATCGTGGTTATGCTGTTGATATTAAAAAAGCAGCTCGGTTCTCAAGAGTCCAATACGTTGGCTAAACGAGTCATCCATATCTTCAGTATGTTTGCTCATCCTAGTGCAGTCATTGTTTTGATTAGCGGAGTCGTTATGATTGTTCAAATGGAGATAGGGCCAAATAAGCCTTTTTGGTTAGATATGATGGAAAAGGGCGGCGGTACGATTATTCTGCTTGCTCTTGTGCTAACGGGCATCTTAGGAAGCAAAGTGAAAAAGCGTTTGAGCATCGGACAGAACCAGAACATAAGGATGTCCGGCTATTTGACTACGCTGACTACTTTCATGGTCCTCATTGTTTCTGTTGTACTGATTGTAAGTACGAAAATTTAATTTACTGCTACTTTAAACCACTAAATATTGTCTTGTGGTGCTGTGGTTTGAAATAAGCAAGGAATACAGTATAGGGCGTCTTCAGCATTGCTGATACGCCTTTTTTATGCGTCCAGTATCGGCAATAGCTATAGCCATTATGAACGAGGTGGTCCTATCGTGTAGGTTGTAAATAGTAGTAATGCTTAGTTTGAAGCACGAAATAACATATTAAATTATACCACAAGGTTTGTAATCTATCCGAAACCTTCAATGTTGCAATGTACCCTCGTACGGCCTCTGACTTCTGCAGAGCAACACTTCCTATATAACTAAAGGGAGAAATCTGTCCAGAATAAGGATTAATTTGTCTGGATTAGCCACGTAATTTAAATAGGATATGAGTGTTCTATGTTTCTAGAAAATTTTTTCACATCAGAACCTTACAAAGCTTTAACATTGGCTTAATGTGGTTTTTATACTGTTGAAGTATGCTAAAACAGTAAACAAACAACATAAAAATAAACAAAACAAAATTGGTAGGAGGAGTCTTTGATGAAAGGTAAATGGAACAAGAAGCCTTTTCTATTCATTCAAGCCGGAATATTAGGAATGAGCGTACTAGGTTTAGCTGCTTGTGGAACAAAAGAGACATCGATTGCTCCCGTTGTTGCTGATTCAGGTTCATTAACGATTGAAGAAATTGAATCGAAAGCAAAGAAAGAAGGAAAAATCAACAGTCTTGGTATGCCTGATACATGGGCAAATTGGGGAGAAACGTGGGCTGACGTGACAAAGAAATATACATTGAAACATACAGATACAGACTTATCCAGTGCTGAGGAAATTGCCAAATTCGAATCCGAAAAGGGGAATGCAACCGCTGATATCGGTGATGTGGGAATTTCATTTGGACCCATTGCTGAAAAAAAAGGGCTAACTCTTCCATATAAAACCTCCTATTGGAATGAAGTCCCCAAATGGGCGAAAGATGACAACGGAGACTGGATTGTGGGGTACCAAGGAACCATTGCATTTCTTACTAATAAGAAATTGGTGAAAAACTCGCCGAAATCCTGGAATGACATTTTGAAAGGAAATTACAAAGTAACCATTGGAGATGTTCAACGTGGAGCGCAGAATCAGATGGGGGTTCTTGCTGCGGCTATTGCTTACGGCGGTAATGAATCGAATATTAAGCCAGGCCTTGACTATTTTGCTAAACTTGCCAAGCAAGGTCGCCTTAGTCTCACGGATGCAAAGCCAGCTAACATTGAAAAAGGTGAGGTAGAAGTTGCAATTGTCTGGGATTTCAATGCACTTAGTTATGCTGAGCAAATAAACCGTGACCAATTTGACATAAGCATTCCAAAAGAAGGTTCGGTAGTAAGTGGTTATACAACTATCATTAACAAATATGCAAAGCATCCTTATGCAGCCATGCTAACTCGAGAATACATCTTAAGTGATCAGGGACAAATTAACTTAGCCAAAGGATTTGCTCGTCCAATTCGTGATGTAAAGCTTCCAAAAGAAGTAGCCGACAAGCTACTTCCAAAAGAACAATACAAAAATGCAAAACCAGTCGAAGACCCAAAAGCTTGGGAAAAAACAGCGGCTACTTTACCACAGCTTTGGCAAGAAGAGGTGTTAGTAAATGTCAAATAAAGTTATAGCAATTGTTGTTGATGGCATGCGATACGATAAAGCCTGTGAGTCGTTAGGATTTATTCAACACCTGGTTGAAACGAACCAAGCGGCACTTTACAAAGTAAAATCGGAGCTTCCCAGTCTTTCCCGTCCATTATACGAAGTATTATTGACAGGTACGTCCGTATCAATGAATGGAATCACATCGAATCAAACCGTTCGTTTATCTACCGAGAAAAGCCTCTTTCATCTTACGAAAGAAAACGGCTTAAAAAATGCAACAGCGTCTTATTACTGGGTAAGCGAACTTTATAATCGTGCACCATTCCATTTTATTGAAGATCGTGAACAGGAAGATGAGTCCAAACCTATTCAATATGGAAGATTCTATTGGGATGATGATTATCCAGACAGTCATGTGTTGATGGATGCTGAGGCTTTGCGCAGAAAGTATGATCCTCACTTTTTATATATTCACCCTATGGGGGTTGATGTAAAAGGGGAAAAATATGGTTCGGAATCTAAAGAATATCGTGAGCAAATTTTAAAAATGGGAAGCTTATTAGCACAGCTTCTACCTATATGGATGAAAGAAGGTTACCATATTTTAATTACGTCTGACCATGGCATGAGTGAATACGGCAACCATGGCGGCACAACTGATGGTGAACGTGATGTACCGCTTTTTGTCATCAGTCCAAGAGTTGAAACGGGAATTCATGAGGAAGTAGTTCCCCAGTTAGCTTTTGCACCAATCGTTTGTGAACTTCTGGGTATTGAGCGAACCGGTAAAATGACTTCATATCGATTGCCTGGAATGAAAGAAATGGTATATGGAGGTTGAATTGATTTGGCTGTAAAGCCAGATCAATTCAACCAAATGCAAGCATATATAGAGGAGCGAAAGATCTTGGCAAAAATAAGGAAGCAAACATTGTATTTATCAGCTCTTTTACTACCATTTATCCTTCTTGTTATTAGTTTTGAAATTGGACCGCTTGTTTCCATGATTATAAATAGTTTTTATGCAGATGATGGAATTTCGATTACCCTTGATCAATACGTAAGCATATTTACAAGTAAATTTTACGTACAAGCCATCTATAATAGCGTTTTTATTTCATTGTTTTCTGCCATAACTTCTATCGTGGTGGCCGTTGTTGTCGCCCTTTCGTTTACAAAATTTTCGAAGCAGGCACAAAATCGTTTACTTATGATTTCCAATATGACCTCTAATTTTGAAGGCATTCCCCTTGCCTTCTCCTACATTATTTTACTTGGAAATAATGGGTTGTTTACGCTACTTTTTGCTAAGCTTGGATGGGATGTGTTTGCAGGGTTTAACTTATATTCTTGGACAGGACTCATTCTTGTTTATATTTACTTTCAAATCCCTCTGGCTGTGATGCTTCTTTATCCTGCCTATCAGGGGATTAAACAACAATGGAAAGAAGCTGCAGCGCTACTAGGAGCTTCTAAACTGCAGTTTTGGTTCCATGTTGGTCTACCAGTTTTGTTACCAAGTATTGCAGGTGTATTTAGTATTTTGTTTGCGAATGCGATGGGCGCTTATGCTACAGCATATGCCTTAGTCGGCAGCAATTATAATTTATTGTCACTACAAATTGCGGCTCTCGTTGCCAGTGATGTTACATTAAAACCGCAGCTAGGTAGTGCGTTGGGTGTTCTTCTAGCTTCGACGATGATCATAGCGATGTGGTTTAATCAACGAATGATGCGCCGCATTCGGAGGGATTTATAATGAAATCTTCCTTGACTTTTCATAAAATGGCGGTTGGATTACTTATTGTCTATTTGTTACTTCCGCTTATTGGAACCTTTTTGTTTTCCATTGCTGGCAAGTGGGATCATACCATTTTACCTGAGTCGTTTACCATAAAGTGGTACATTGAATTGTTTCAAGATGAACGGTTTTTTGCTGCCTTTCAACGTACACTGTTTTTGATTGTTATGTCTGTAGGGCTTAGCGTTCTGATTATGCTTCCAACCATTTTTATCATCACCGTATATTTTCGTAAATGGGAAGGAATGCTTCAAGCAACAGCCATGCTTCCTTATGGAATCCCGCCAATTGTTGGGGCTGTCGGGTTAATCAAGTTATATTCAAATGGACCGATTCAAATTTCTGGAACACCTTGGATTTTGATCGGCGCTTATTTTGTTACGATTTTACCCTTTATGTATCAGGGGATTCGGAACAGTCTCCGTACCATTCATGCAGTAGAACTTGTTGATGCAGCTGAGTTATTGGGCGCATCAAAATTCCAAGCGTTTCGAACAGTAGTGTTTCCAAATATTCTATCCGGTATTCTGGTGTCCACTCTATTATCAGTGGCCCTTTTGTTTAGCGAGTTTTCTTTTGCTAAGTTGCTCGTTGGAGGTCAATTTGAAACTCTTCAAATTTATCTTTCCGACAAATTAAATACAAGCGGTCACTTAACGAGTGCAATCGTTATTACGTATTATTCGGTGATTTTACTTTTAACAGGGGCCGTTTTAAAAATCACTTTTCGAAATCAAAAAAGTCCCATTCTGTTAAATAAGAAACAAACTTTTTCGGTTTTCAAGAAGCGCTCCCCTAAAAAAACTACTGTTT
This sequence comes from Aneurinibacillus aneurinilyticus ATCC 12856, assembly GCF_000466385.1. Taxonomy (GTDB): domain Bacteria; phylum Bacillota; class Bacilli; order Aneurinibacillales; family Aneurinibacillaceae; genus Aneurinibacillus; species Aneurinibacillus aneurinilyticus. Next base: position 3,235 of record NZ_KE952647.1, on the reverse strand, counting down.
TAGAAGGTGAAAATTAATGAGCTATGTAACCATTAACCAGGTAACTAAGACATATGAGAATCAAGTCGTTCTAAATAATATTTCGTTAACACTTCAAAAAGGGGAATTTGCTACACTTCTTGGGCAAAGCGGATGTGGGAAAAGTACATTATTACGTTCCATTGCAGGGCTTGAAGAAGTTGATAGAGGAAGCATACTGGTCGATCAAAAAAATATCACTCACTTGTCACCGCGTCGGCGTGAGGTCGGTATGGTGTTCCAGTCGTATGCCCTTTTCCCGAATATGACGGTTTTCGATAACATCGCATATGGACTTAAAATGAAAAAAGAGAGTAATATCAAATCTAGGGTTCAAAACATGATTGATATGGTTGATTTAACCGGAAAAGAAGGAGCTTATCCACATCAATTATCCGGCGGACAGCAGCAGCGGGTTGCTCTTGCGCGGGCACTTGTGATGAAACCGAAAGTGTTGCTCTTGGACGAACCGTTAAGTGCATTGGATGCAAAAATCAGAAAAAACTTACAAAAGGAATTAAAAAGAATTCAAAGAGAATTAGAGATCACAACGATCTTTGTTACCCATGATCAGGAAGAAGCTATGACTCTGTCTGATAAAATTTTTATCATGAATCAAGGAATCATTGTACAGTCAGGCGCTCCATCAGAGATTTATACGTCTCCGCTCAATACATTTGTTGCAAAATTTATCGGGAATTATAATGTTCTAAACATCAATGTTTTTAATAAACTTGTTGGCAATATAGAATTAAAGGGTCATGAAGTAGCAATTCGCCCTGAGGTTCTAGAATTGCTTCCTGTTGCTCAAGATATCCTGACTACACAGGATAATTGGGCAATCGGAGGATTTATTCGAGATATTTCAATGACAGGAAATGTTTTAAGATACGAAGTTGAAACAGATGGTTCTATTTTGCACGTAGATTCGCTTCATCACCAAAGAAAAATTCTGGAGAAGGGCTCGCATGTCCATATACTTATCCCAAAGAAAGAATGCATTGTTTTATAAACTATAAATAATAAGGTGATAACGTGTTCATTTTACCTGAGGAAAGAAAGAATGAGATTTTAAATGAACTTAAACAGATGGGAAAGGTAAAAGTCATTGATTTAGCTAAAAAATTCAATGTTTCAGAGGAAACCATTCGCCGGGACCTGACAATGCTAGAGGAAAGCGGATTACTAAAAAAAGTGTATGGAGGAGCAATTAAAACAATCTTTCAATCCGGGGAACCTCCGTTTACACAGCGTACTACAGTGAATCAAGAAGAGAAAATTAAAATCGGTAAAGCAGCGGCAGACCTTATTTCCAATGGAGATGTAATTGTCATCGATGTAGGGACAACTACGGTTGAATTTGCTCATTTTATCGAAAATAAAGAGAATATTATAATTTTAACAAACTCTATTCCAGTTTCGGCTGTATTAACCGAATCTCTCAACCAAAAAAAATTTACAGGAGAGGTTTTATTACTGGGGGGACAGATTGATCCGAAACAGCAATCTGTAAGCGGTCGTCTAACTGAGCAAATGTTAAATCAATTCAATATCGATAAGGCATTTATTTCAGCGGGCGGTGTTTCTATTCAAAATGGTGTGAGCAATTATCATTTAAATGAGACATTGGTTTCCCGTACCATGGTCGATGTATCAAAACAAATTATTTTGTTAGCTGATCATTCAAAATTTGGTGTGGATACATTCTGTAAAGTTTGTCCCTTAAGAAAAATCGACGTCATGGTCTGTGATCAATCAGCTCCAGAGGCATGGAAGAATCATTCGGAATTAAACGAAATCGATTGGATTGAAGCATAGCAATATATAAAAGGAGCGAGACGCCATGGGTTTAATTGCAATAGACTTAGATGGAACACTATTAAACGATCAAAATGAAATTAGTGAAGAAAATATAAAAGCAATTCAATATGCTCAAGAGCAGGGCTTTGAAGTAGTTATTTCGACAGGCCGAGCGTATTTTGATGTAAGAAGAATTTGTGAAAAGGCTGGACTTTCTACATTTGTAATCGGCACAAATGGCGCAACCATTCATTCAAAAGATGAAAAGCGTATTTCTGCTACTACGATAGAGAAAAATCATGTTCTATCTATTCTCCAATGGTTAAACGAACGGAATTATTACTATGAAGTGTTTACGGATAAGGCGATTTATACCATTAGAAAAGAAAGAGAAAACTTCTATAATGAAATTCAAAAGATAAAAAACGCAGATATAGATGCAGATACGAGGGAATTAGTTGAAATAGCGGAAAGACAATTGGATCAATTTGGGTATATTTTCGTTGAAAACTATCATGATATCCTACAACAAGAAGAAGATTTTTATAATATTCTCGTGTGTTCTTTGGATAAAAAGAAATTAGAAGAAGGATGTACACAATTCAAGAAATTTTCTGCGTTAACTATCGTTTCATCTGCCAATCACAACATTGAAATCACTAGCAAAAACGCTTCAAAAGGAATTGCCCTTGAAAGATTAGTTTCTTTGACAAATCGCTCTTTAGAGCAGACGATAGCAATTGGAGATAGTAACAATGATTTATCTATGTTCCAGAAAGCCAAATACAGTGTAGCTATGGGAAATGCAAAAGATGAGATAAAAGATGCTTGTACAATGACAACGCTTAAGAATGATGAGAATGGTGTGGCTCATGCCATTTATCAATACCTTGATAAACTTGTGATTCAAACACAATGTAACTAACTTTATATCTTCTAGTCTGCGATTTTTATTAAGTATTTCAATTCGTAATAGGTAAGCTCATATAACATGTGCCATGAAAAGGAGAAAAAATGAAAGTGATTCAAGGGAAAGATGAACAATATTGGAAAGAAGAGTATCCTATAATAAGTAAACTAGTTTCAACAAAAGAAGTGCTTTGGTTAAACCCAAAACATGAAGGATTTCAAGCGGGAATAACAAAGGCTTTACTTAATAAAAATGATGTAAACGAGGCAGAGAAAAGGTTAAAACGCTTTGCTCCGTACATCGCTAAAGCCTTTCCTGAAACAAGAAAGTTAAATGGGATGATTGAATCTCCTATCGTTGAAATCCCTTCTATGCAAAAACATGTAGAAACAACCTATAAGATGGAATTTGGAGGTAGATTTTTATTAAAATGCGACAGCCATCTTCCTATTTCAGGTTCTATTAAAGCAAGAGGCGGTATTTATGAGGTTCTTAAGCATGCAGAAG